>CALGBN010000025.1 GCA_937877765.1 Candidatus Bathyarchaeota archaeon
TTTTCAAGCAGAAGACGGCATACGAGATGTAGAGAGGTCTCGTGGGCTCGGAGATGTGTATAAGAGACAGCTTTACCGCCAAGTCCTGCGTGGAACTGTAGCATCTTAGGCTTGTCCTCCATCTCGTAGAGTACGCTCTTGAGCTTACCATAGACAGGACCGCCCTTGCCTGGACAGATTGACCTGTCGACAACTGCGATTCCATCTAGCTTCTTAGCCCACTCTGTGAGATCCTTCTCTGGGAAGGGTATGAAGCTTCTAAGCTTGATGAGGCCGACTTTCTTGCCCTCTTTCTGCATCTTCTCGACTGCTGCCTTGCAAGTACCAGCGATTGTACCCATAGCGATGATTGCGCAATCTGCGTCCTCCATCATGTAGGGTTCAATCATTCCGTTACCATAGCGGCGACCAAATGTCTTCTCAAAGCTGTCCATAGTCTCCTTCAAGACATCCTCGATTCCGAGAATTGCCTCGTGGTGGATCTTCCATGGCATCTGTGGGTCTCCTCCGCCCCATCCTCTTGAGAATGTCTCGGGGTCTACCTCGTCTGGAAGGATGCTTGGAATTGGCTTGTTTGGTGGAAGCCACTCATCGACAAGCGCCTGATCAGGGATCTCTACTGGCTCTGCAGTATAGCTGAGAACGTAGCCGTCGTAACCGACTGCAACTGGGATTCTTACCCTTGGGTCCTCTGCGACTTTGTATGCCATTAGGATGCTGTCTAGGACTTCCTGTGCGTGCTCAACGTACCAGTGACTCCATCCTGTCCATTGCTGGCTCATGAGGTCGCTGTGGTCGGGCTGCATGCCCTTGTAGCCCCTGTGGACTACTGCCATGACTACTGGTAGCCTTCCGCTACCTGTGGTCTGCATCGGGTGATGCATGTATAGAAGGCCTGGGCCGCTTGTACAGGTGAAGGTTCTTGCACCTACACGACTTGCGACCTGAACAACTACTTGGCTGCTTAGCTCTCCTTCTACGTTAACGAAGTCAAAGTCCCATTCTGCATTTGCATGCATCTCGCTGAGATACTGCGTGATGGTTGTCTGGGGTGTGATTGGGAATGCGCTTGCTACCTGAACCTTCGCCAACTTGACGGCGGTTGCGGCAGCCTTGTTTCCTACCATTACTTCATATGACATTTTTATGCCTCCACTCTCACCATCTCGATTGCGTTGACTGGGCACTCGTTGGCACAGACACCGCAGCCCTTACAGGCATTGTATCTGATTGATGGCTTCTTTGTCTCCTCATTCCATTCGATGGCTGTCTCGGGACAGAATATCCAACAGTTCTTGCATCCGATGCACTTGTCTTCATCGATCTCTGGTGTGAATACTCGCCAGCTTGATACGTCTTTGAGAACTCCATAGCCTCCGACGTGGATGTCGGCTTTGACTTCTGGTGCTTCCTTGACTGTGGCCTGAACTGGTCCCTTTACCTCTTCGTAGCTTCTCTTGACTGCTGCAATGTTCATCTCACCTAGTCTGCCTGGGAAGGTCTTCTTTAGTGCCTTCTCGATGGACTCGACCTTGATAAGACCAGTTACTTTCGCGAATGCGCCTAGGATGGCGGTGTTCGTGATTGGTCTACCTAGTGTTTCTAGTGCGATTGTTGTTGCGTCAACGGTGGCGACTTTGAAGTCTCCGCCTAGCTTAACGTCCTCTGGTTCATCTTGAGTGTTCAAGAGAACTAGCCCGCCTGCTTTTAGATTGTCTACAACAGCCTGCTGTTTTGCGATAAGGGGGTCGAGGACTACGCTAATGTCTGGGTTGTGGACTAGCTCCCTTTCCCTGACGCGCTGGTCATCAATTCTGACGAAGGCAGTAAGTGGCGCACCACGACGCTCTGTACCGTACATGGGGATAGCCTGGGAATACTGTCCTTCTTCGTAAGCGGCAATGGCGATAATCCTAGAAGCAGTTACTGCTCCTTGACCGCCCCTGCCGTGAAACCTTATTTCGATCAAAGTTTTCCCTCTTTGTGAATCGTTACACTACTCCCTTACGGTTATTAAGAATAACGATTTCACAGAAAACGATCAGCCCGGGCATTTAAAGCATTCTAAGGCTCTGTTAAATCGTAATTACTATAATATTGTCGCTTATAAGTGAGATAAAACGGGACAGAGTTGACTAACGCTTAAATCATACTATGCGGTTAAGCACTGGAATTAATAATGATGGCTGAACGGGAACTGGGGTTCCGCAAGATGCTAGAAAAGAGCATCGTCGAGAACATCAAGATCGAACATCAGGTAGTACTTAAAGGACAATATCAAAAAGCATACGACTTACTTAGAGACAGCCTAGACACAGGCATAACCCCATGCCTCGTAGGACCACCAGGCGTAGGAAAAAGCCTACTAGCACGTAAAGTCGCAGAGGACACCGGAAGAAGCTTCCACGAGGTATTCTTCGACGAAAACGTCACACCAAGTAGATTAATCGGCAGCTTTGACCCCGCATTGGTCGTCAGGAATGGTCGTAACATCAGCAGCTTTGAGCCCGGTCCACTCATCAGAGCAATGGTAGAAGGCGGATTATTCGTAGCTCAGGAGCTTAACCGTGCAACAGAGTTCTGCCAGAACAGCCTGATTGCGCCACTTGAGGAGCGTCACTATCACTTGTTCCCCATCGGCATGGTAAAGAGCCATGAGGATTTCGCGTTTGTGGCTACACAGAACCCTATTGAGACCGCGGGAACCTATAGGCTAAGCAAGGTGCTTGTTGACCGTATGGGCAGCTGGATCAGACTCACTTATCCATCAAAGGAGACCGAGATGGAGATCATCAGAGAGAATACTCCAGCCTTTAGCTTACCAGAGAGCGCATTAGACAAGATATACGACATAGTTAACGAAACCCGTAACATGGGTAGCTTGGAGATCCCCGCATCACCGCGTTCAGGAATCTTCCTCACAAAGCTTGTAAACAAGTATATTGAGCGTTTTGATGGGGAGGATGCTGCTATCAGGTTCTTTGCTCCAGCTGTGTTGAGCAAGGAGATGCGTGTTAAGGAAGAGGGTAAAACCGTTAACATGATCATTGAGGAGATTGTGGAACAGAGGCTGGCGTAGGTGTCGGAAAACCGGTACATGACTTACCCGTTCCGATACGCCCACTGGTTTATACCCGAATTTATTCAAAGAATGCGTCGTAGCCGAGAATGCGAGGAGAAACCCAGCCCAAGACAGGGCATCAACATGGGAAAACTACTCCTACCACCATATCTACGGCAAGGACACCTCACATTTAATGACCTTATCAACGCAGCGATAATCACAAGCCACGTAGAAAGCCAACAAATAGCCGAAAAAGTCGCAGCCGAGATACTAACCAATCTTGACCCAGATGAACCATTACCCGATCCAAGTCTAGATGGAGACGATTTCCTCAGCTTACTACAGAAAGCAAGCCAAGAGCAGATAACAGTCTCACCATATGGGAAAGGTCTAGAGAACGAGCTTGGAATGGCTGCTCAAGAAGCGGAGTTCCAGTTTGAGAACTATACGAACAAGCCTGATATTGGCGTTGGCCCCGGTGAGGATGAGATCATCAAGACCGGTATCAGGTACCTCAAGGGGATCAAGAAGAAGGACGCCCGTAAGGTACTGCAGGAGCTGCTTAAGGAGAAGCTTTTAAAGCTTGGACGAATTTTTGAGCGAAAAGAGGATTGGAACAAGAGCAGAAATCTCATGCCGTTCCAGCCTGGTGAGGATACTGATCTTATTGATGAGGAGCGTAGCCTCGATAATATTCTGGATCTTGGTAGAAGCATTGATGATATCAGGTGGGATGATTTCTTGATGAGGCAGCGTCAGAAGCAGAAACGGCACATTGTTTTCATCTTGGATATCAGCAACACCATGTTCTATGATCTTGAGGGATTGAACAGCATCACCTATAGCGTGATGAGTATGGTTCCTCTTATATGGGGACTGCGACGGGAAAAATATGCATTGACACTCTACGAGTCTAACAGTCACATCGTCAAGGACTTTTACGAGGAGGTAGACATGTTACCCATCGCTGAGGACCTTATCTCCATGATGTTCTGCACAACTACGGAGATGGAGAAAAGATACTGTCATGGTTTTACGAGTATGACTTGGGGTGGAACGGTGCCGGGTAAGAGCCTCAAATGGGCATATGATGAGATTACCAGCATCAATGATCGTAGCGATAGGATGGTGTTCATATTCAGTGATTTTGTGTTAACACAGCCCGGTGAAAACACTGCACAGAACAGTGAAAACTATGAGATATTGCAGAAGATGCTTGACCAGGGGGTCCGGGTCTGTGCATGTGTCTCTCCTTTGGCGAGAAAATCTATCTTCAGGCCATATACTAAACAGTCGTTGGCTGAGATGGAGCAGCTTGGTATCTTCATGGCTAATACTTATCGTCCAAGTGATTTCTTGGACCAAGCTAACGAGTTTATCAGTGAAGGTTAGCCAAAGGTAAAGCGTTCTCGTTTGTTGAGAATAATTTTTTCTTCCACCCACCGCTGTTTTTTTTTGTTACTCTATTATTATAGAAATAACTTGTTTCATTAATTATTATAATAGATGATTACTCTCATGTTGCAGGTATTTCACAAGTGTTTTTCTCCTGTCTCTTATACACATCTCCGAGCCCACGAGACCTCTCTACATCTCGTATGCCGTCTTCTGCTTGAA
>CALGBN010000026.1 GCA_937877765.1 Candidatus Bathyarchaeota archaeon
TTTCAAGCAGAAGACGGCATACGAGATGTAGAGAGGTCTCGTGGGCTCGGAGATGTGTATAAGAGACAGCTTATTAATTATCATAGCGAGATACGGCAAAAAGAGGACTCTATTTCGCGATTAACTTGACATCTGCGTTTGAGCCGGATATACTATTCACATGTGTGGGGGTATTGCAGCCACATATGAAAGGCTGGTCCAGGAGAACGAAAGCGCTGATTCGCTCCTTGATGCTATAATCGGCAGCGATGAGGGTAGTCGCATGGCAGATAACAAACTCTATTATGGCGATAACTTAGATATTCTCCGACGCTATATCAAGGACGAATCCGTCGACCTTATCTACCTTGACCCGCCGTTTAAGAGCGAGCAGGACTACAACATCCTATTTGCCGAGCAAAACGGCACGCGCTCAGCAGCTCAGATTAAAGCGTTTGAGGACACCTGGCACTGGGACCAAGCATCGGCACGTGCCTACGAGGAAACGGTCGAGACCTCGCCAGAACCGGTCTCAAGAGCCCTCCAGGCTTTCCGGAAGTTCCTCGGCGAGAATGACATGCTCGCGTACCTGTCCATGATGGCCCCTCGACTCCTCGAACTCAGACGCGTGCTTAAGGAAACTGGCAGCATCTATCTCCATTGTGACCCAGCGGCCAGCCATTACCTCAAAATGCTCATGGACGCTGTATTTGGTCCGGTAAGTTTCCGAAATGAAATCGTGTGGAAGAGAACTTCAGGCCACAGTGATGCTCGCCGATATGGCCGTGTACACGACATCCTTCTCTACTATGGTAGAGGAGAAAGCCCTGACTGGTACCACACTTACCAACCATACGATGAAGCTTATGTACAGCAGTATTACCGCTATCAGGACGACGATGGTCGCAAATGGATGTCTGGAGACCTTTCTGCATCTGGCCTTTCAGGCGGTGGATACGAATACGAATGGAAGGGAGTGACTCGTGTATGGCGATGTCCCAAGGAGACTATGGAGCGCCTAGACAATGAAGGGAGCATATTCTACACACGTACAGGAATCCCTCGCTTGAAACGTTACCTCGATGAGGCAAAAGGGCTTCCCGTTCAAGATGTTTGGACGGACATCGAAGCTCTAAGGTCATGGCATCAAGAGCGCCTTAGCTACCCAACACAAAAGCCAGAAGGCATTCTGGAGCGGATTATTACTACGAGTAGCAAGAAGGGCGACATCGTCCTCGATCCGTTTTGCGGCTGCGGTACCGCCATTGCCGTCGCGCAGCGTCTTGAGCGACGATGGATTGGCATTGATATCACACACCTAGCCATCTCACTAATCAAACACCGTCTCCACAGTGCTTTTGGCGCAAAGGCTATCTACGATGTCATCGGTGAACCAGTAGACCTTTCGAGTGCAATGGTGCTTGCGAAAGAAGATCCCTATCAGTTCCAGTTCTGGGCGCTGGGCTTAGTGGGTGCACGCCCAACCGATCCCAAGAAAGGTGCCGACAAAGGAATTGATGGTCGGCTTTACTTCCACGACGACGAGAAGAATACAAAGCAGATAATTTTCTCCGTGAAATCGGGCAAAGTAGGTGTCTCACACATCAGAGACCTTCGCGGCGTCGTTGAGCGTGAGAAGGCTGAGATTGGCGTCTACATATCGCTCAACGAGCCTACTAAACCGATGCGGAAAGAGGCTGCGAGTGCTGGCTTCTATACATTTGGCAATCACAAGTACGCAAAGCTACAGCTTTTAACTATTGAAGAACTCTTAAAAGGCAAACGCATAGATTATCCCGGTGGTCATGGCGGCGCCACTTTCAAGAAGGCTCCGAAGGCTAGGAATCCCAATGAAACCGAGAACCTGCCACTCGATTGAAACACCTAGTTATGCAGCTATGCACATTCTGCAATCGAAGGTAATGTCAACTGCTGAGAGTATCGTCACCCTGAATATAAACAGAGAGATAGACATATTAAATAGGTTCGTGATATAATACCCAACGAATGATAAGCGACACCTCCGGTAGAGCGGAAAGTCCTCAGGCGGAAGAGAAGGCAAGACTCGCATTCGAAATTGGCAAGCTACAATTGGCTTCCCAAGACATGCAACACGACACTCTGGTGAAGAAAGCTGGTCTTTTCGCTGCGGCGCTAGCGTTCCTTTTCCCAACCGCCGTAGACGCAGTCAGAGCGCTAACGCGCGATCCGCAGACAGGCTTAACAGGCTTTCTATCGTTTCTATTCACGTTTGTGATTCTCGGTTCACTTGCGTTTGCTCTAGTGCTGTTACTTCTCTCATTACTAGTGAGTAGCTTCCGCAACGATCCTAAGCTTGATGCCATCAAAACCTATTACACAACCACGGACATGGACCTAAAGAGAATGACAATGCAGGTTTTTGCGAATTGGGAAGTACGCTATGACCACAACGACAAAATACTTCGTATCAAGGCTAATCAGATCCGGTATGCCGGGTGGCTTTCTGTTATCTCTGGTTCATTAATCGGACTGGCCTTGATTTATATAAGTATTGGAGGTTAACTGCATATGATTCTCTCAAACTGGTTATTATTCTTCGCCGAGTCAAACGGTGGTGATGGCGATTCTGGTGGGGCATCCGGCGAAGGCGGTGACACGCAACCTAATGTCCAGCAACCCGATTCTGATGTTCCTGAACCTGACCCGAAGGCTAAAGTCATTAGCACTTACGAACGCGACCAAGATCCAAATCGACACTCTCGGCCTAAAGACGGCGAGAAGCAGTAGTTGCTGTTGATCTAATGGACGCCAATTGTTCGGACAGACGGGTGTGTCCGGTCGCAGCACGGCGGGGCGCGCAGACCCCGCCCTACAGTTGCTGGTCCAGGCGCAGCAGCTGGTCGCTGCTGGCGGTGCGGCCGGCGTACTCCGCGTCCTGCGCGGTGCCGGGCTGACGGTAGTAGTACTGGTAGCTGGCGAGCACGGTCTCGCCGGCCCCGATGCGGCCGCCCAGGAGGCGGCGCAGCCGCCCGGCGCGGTGGTCCACCTGGTAGTCCTTCACCGCGTCTGGGCGGTAGCCGGGCTGGTACTCGCGGCGGTCCTCGACATAGGTAAAGGTGGCGGCGGTGTTGGTCAGGGTCATGGTGCCGGCGAGGATACCGCGGTGGGCGAGCTGTGCCCAGTCGCCATCATCGGTGGGCATGACCACCTGCTCTCCGCTGGCGACCACGGTTCCCAGGTCGAGCGCGCCGCGGCGCAG
>CALGBN010000027.1 GCA_937877765.1 Candidatus Bathyarchaeota archaeon
TGAGATAGATAGCGACTCTCTCGTTCTCGCCTATTCTCCACCAAGGGGTGATGACTACTGGTTCCTTGTCTCCGTATTCCTCTTTGTAGGCTGGGTCTTGTTTGATGTATTCCTTGGCTGCGTTAAGGTACTCTGTGCTAATCCTTAGTGTAGAACCCTCATCAATGCTTTTTCTGATTAAGTCTGATAGGCTGTTTACGTTGCTCCATATCTTAGATACGGCGATAACCAGCCTTACCTTTGCGTACTCCAAGTCGAGTAGTGTCTCGACATCTGCTTTGTTCTCAGCAACCCAGTCTCTTCCACTGATACCAACATCCTGAACACCCTCACTGACATAGGTAGGAATCTCCTGTGGACGTAGTACCTTCAACTCTATCTCGGGGTCGTTTATCCCCGGTCTGTAGGTACGGTCATGTCCTGTTATCCTGTAGCCTGCTCTTTCAAGTATCTTTAGTGTCTGGTCTCCAAGGTGACCCTTGGGTATCGCGAATTTTACTTTAGTCAAATCTGGTGTCTCCTGTTTTTGTTATCCTAGAACCCACTAGAAGTGGTTGTTTCTTAGAAATCGTGGTAAATTGTCGCTGAGATAAAGTAATCTGACTAGAGATGAATACAAACGCCTCTAGTGAATATACTCCCTCATTTCACTTCCACAGACACCCACAGTACTAGGATCAAGTATAAAGGTTTCTAGACAAAGAAGGGTACACTGGTTGTCTCACCTAGATGCGACCATACAAATGTGGCTAGTAGCGTCAATAGTTGGAAAACCTTTATAGCCATAAATGTGGTTCAGTGGGGTGCATTAGGCGACTCTAGCCATAAAAAGGATGAAAAACATGAGCACTAGAACAGTCATAGACGGGGACGGCCTCATACTAGGCAGAATGTCAAGTATAGTAGCCAAGAGGCTTCTAGCAGGGGAAACTATTGATATCGTTAACGCCGAGAAAATGGTCGTATCGGGCAAGAAACAGATGGTTATCAACAAGGAGAAAGAGTTCCTAAACGTGGGTGGACACGAGAAAGGACCAGTTCACTTCCGCCAGCCACACAGGATCGTCAGAAGAACCATCAGAGGAATGCTGCCCTACCGCAAAGCTCACGGCAGAGAAGCCTTCAAGAGACTCAAGGTTCACATCGGGGTCCCAGAGGAACTATCTGGAGCCGAGCTGGAGAAGATGGAGAAATACCATAGCAGCAACCTGAACCGCAGGTTCGTGACCGTTGGAGAGATCGCCGAGAATATCGGCTGGAAGAAGTGAATTAGTATTGTCAACAAGTAAGAAGAAGAGCGTGCTGGCAACCGGTAAACGCAAGACCAGCAAGGCAAGGGTTGTCGTCTCCGAGGGCAAGGGCAGGATCAGGGTCAACAATGTACCAATCCACCTAATAGAGCCATATCTAGCACGTGAGAAGATTCTGGAACCATATATGCTAGCGGGAGACTATAAGGACCGCGTAGATATCAGCATCAACACAAACGGCGGAGGCTTTATGAGCCAAGCCGAAGCAGCCCGTATGGGCATCGCACAGGGAATGGTAAAGTTCACACGTAGTAAGAGACTCAGAAGCAAATACCACGAGTACGACAGAACAATGCTAGCCGGTGACGCACGCCGTAAAGAGTCCAAGAAATTCGGTGGACCAGGCGCACGTCGCAGGAAACAGAAGAGCTACAGGTGATCAAGATGGTACGCTTTATCACACCTATTGTAGAATCTGGAGACCGTGTCCGTGAGGGCAAAGGTTTCAGCTTAGCAGAACTAAATGAAGTCGAACTCTCAGCCGTAAAGGCACAGAGCCTAGGTATCCCAGTTGATACCCGCAGGGGTACAAGCCACGAGGAGAACGTGGAAACACTCAAAGAGTTCCTTAAGGACGCCAAGAACCTTGATATCAAGGTCGAGAAGCCCAAGATGGTGGACAAGCCCATCCGTGGACGCGCCTTCAGGGGCAAGACCAGCGCTGGTCAGAGGATGCGCTATCTCAGCCGCAAGAAGTAGCTGAATTTTTTCATTCTAGTTTTCATTAGACAGGCTTATCTATTACACTACAACCTATTGTAGCGATACAATTGCGGCCCAAGGTGCAGATCATCACTGACCCCGAGGTGGGGAAACTCCTCGCAGACGAGACACGTAGAAAAATTCTGAGGATACTCAGCCACGAAGAGATGAGCGCCACCGATCTC
>CALGBN010000028.1 GCA_937877765.1 Candidatus Bathyarchaeota archaeon
GATGAGGGACTTGTTTGGGAGGCAGCCATGATGGCTCCAAGCAGAAAACTGGATAATCTTACTGCTATCGTTGATAGGAACATGCTTCAGATTGATGGTTGCACTGAGGATGTGGTATGTCTTGAGCCGTTCCCTGATAAGTGGCGGGCGTTTAACTGGAATGTCATTGAGTGTGATGGGCACAGCTATACTGAGTTACTTGATGCATTCAAACAAGCATCAGAGCATAAGGGACAGCCTACTGTTATAGTCGCACATACCACCAAAGGCAAAGGCGTATCATTTATGGAGAACAATGTCGGGTTCCACGGAAAGGCGCCCAATGATGAAGAACTGGAGAAGGCTCTAAGCGAGCTAGGAAAGGCATAAAAGATGTCAGCAAAAGGAACAAGAGACGCCTACGGTGAATGGCTCAAAGAAAACGGCGCAGACAAGAAAATAGTCGTAGTAGACGCAGATCTATCAGCATCAACGAGAACCAACAAGTTCTCACCAGATTAACCTGAAAGATTCTTTGATGTAGGAGCTGCGGAGCAGAACCTCGTGGCGTTCGCTGCTGGGCTATCTTTAGGTGGAAAGAAGGTGTTCGCTTCAAGCTTTGCTTATTTCGAGACAGGTAGGGCTTGGGACCAGATACGGAACCTGGTTGCTCACGATAAACTGGATGTTCAGCTTGTAGCTTCTCATGGTGGATTATCCTGTGCTTCTGATGGTGCTAGCCACCAAGCATTGGAGGACTTGGCTATTACACGTGTTATCCCAAACCTCAAGGTGCTCGTACCTTGTGACGCTGAAGAGACGAAACATGCTCTCGACGCAGTCATGAAGATCAAAGGACCAACCTATATGAGGCTCAGACGAGAAAAAGAGCCCATACTAGAAAAGAGCTACGAGTACAAGCTTGGAAAAACCGCGAAAATGCAAGAAGGCTCTGATATAACCCTTACAGCCATCGGTTCACAGGTGAACTTTGCGGTTGAAGCCGCAAAGATTCTCTCTGGTGAGGGCGTTAACGCTGAGGTCTTGAACGTGCATACGTTGAAGCCACTCGACAGAGACACATTAGTCGCTTCCGCGAAGAAGACTGGAAGAGTCCTAACAACTGAACAGCATCAGGTAAACGGGGGACTAGGAGGCGCAGTAGCCGAGGTGCTCGCAGAAGAGTACCCGACGCCGATGAAGATAATGGGTGTAAAGAACACTTTCAGTGAGACCGCGCGGAAACAGAGTGAGTTG
>CALGBN010000029.1 GCA_937877765.1 Candidatus Bathyarchaeota archaeon
ACCGATAAGAAAGACTATTGCAACCTATTTGTTTGACGATCACGAAGTGAAGGTGAAACTCTCAAAGTTTTCAACCGATGCCGTTGCAATCGGTGCTGCAATTCATGCAGCTGTAAAATGGCTGGAGAAGGAAGCTACCTCTCGGAGGACGAGGCCCTTCCGGGAGCTTGAACCTGTAAATAGGAGGTGATAGAGAAACCTTTTTGTGTGTTCGGTAGGTAGAAAGAAAGCCAGAAGAAAAGGAACCAGAAAGGAGGCATGTAATGATGAATACGAGTCGTAAGAGAGAGCTTACAATAGTAGGCATTTTGTTGCTTGGCTTTTTGATGGCATTAACTACAGTGAGTTTCGGGGCTATGGGAAAAGAACCAATCGATTATGTAAATCCGTTCATTGGAGTAGGCTTGGGTCACACGTATCCTGGGGTTGGTGTTCCGTTTGGGTTTACCGTCTGGACGCCCCAAAGCGCAAGGGCGACAGGGAGTAAAGATTTGCCCTATTCGGGTGATAAGCTAATTACAGGCTTTAGAGGAACACACTATCCAAGTGGTGCATGCATGAGCGACTACGGTAGTATAACTATAGAACCCCAAGCTGGACAATTAAAGGTTACTTTATATGACCGACAGCTTTCGATGAGCAACATTTCTGCACATCCGGATTATTTCGCTTGTGCGCTTACGGGGCATGATGGTTTAAGTGTAAAAGTTGAATTGACAGCAACTCTACACTGTGGATTTTTTCCTGTAGGTTTTCTGGGAGGGTTTCGATTCTGCCTATTGCTCTTATGCGTACCTTGTTTTTGTGGATACGATCCGATTCCAGTACCTTTTCCAGTGTTTCTTCAAATAGTTTGAATAATGCTTCGACTTCTTCTTTGTCTCGTTTGAAGTTCTCTGTGCTGAAGCTGTATAGAGTGATTGTGTTTATCCCGAGCTCAAGGCACCAGTCTAGGAACTTTTCTACGGTATCGGCGCCTTCCCAGTGACCTTCCCATGGAATCATGTCGCGTGCTTTCGCCCAGCGCCTGTTTCCGTCAAGAATTACGCCAATATGGTTTGGTTTTTCACCATGATCTATGGTGTTCTTCAACCAGCTTTCATAGACAGAATAGACGCCTATTGCTTCGAGAAACTCCCTGATCAGTTGGTATCGCCTTGCAGCATTAAACAAACTCTAGAATATAATAGTTAGGTGCTCTTGCCTCGTGGGAAGAGATTCTTTCCTAATCTTCGGTAGATGGCGGCTACAGATATTGTGGTCGTGAATACACCAAGCACAGTGTAGATTATCAATGGGGATAACAGGGTGACTTCTGTACCCGGGTTGCGCAGTATTTTTGCTGCCTCGATTATGATGGGTCTTATCCAGAAGAGAAAAATTAGGCCAATGAGGTTACCCCATTTCCTTGTATCTTCTTTGTCTTGAACATATGTGCTGATACCATCACCCAGTATCGCGATACCTACGCCTAGGCTTACCATGTCCATGCTGTGGATTATGAATGAGCCTAATAGATCAGGTAGGTTTGTTGCCCAGTAGGTTAGGTCCCATAGTGGCATCATTGGTAATGGGATTATGCTCCATGCAAAGTCGAAGCCTTGAACAAGGCCTACAAGTAGTACGACGCCGCCTAATCCGGTGGAGGCTGTTGTTATCCATTTCTCTGGCGGAGGCAGTCTTGGCTGGAGTTCCGCTAATCTTTGGTCCCATCCGAAGCCTTTGAGCATTAAGACGATTCCTAGGACGACTGCTATTACCATGCCCGCGTTTTCTAGTTGGTTGCTAGCGGTGAGGAAACCGATGATGAGTAGTAGTATGCCGGGTACGCCTAGGCTTACTTTGCTGTAGTATGGGTCTTCGATGAGCATTTTCATGTATCTGAATATGACTGCGTAGGTTTCCTCTATGCGTTCACTGTGTTTGACTACGACGTGGTGTATGCTTGTGATGGGAATCCTGCTTTGTACTATCGGTACAAGTTCCTCATCCGCGAATCCGTCAGTGACGAGTATAACCCCTGTTGCCTTGAATTGCTCCATTACCTCTGTGAGTTCTCGAACCATTTTTCGGTCTGCTTCTACGCCGCCCATGCTTGAGCCTGCGATTGTGGCTACCTCGAAGCTTTCGTCGGGGTACTGTTTGACCATTCTGTCATAGAGTTTGATGGCTCCGAACATTGCGTTTGCGTCTGCTTCCTCTGGGTCTGAGATTGCGAGTTTTGTGGCTGACTCTAATATGGCGTCTCTTCCGATGACGGGCGTAGTGATGTCTGCTTTGATGCCTATGTCGTTGTCGCCGTCGATGCAGACTATGAGGGTTTGCTCGTTTACCAAATGGTTTCAGCCTAATACTGGTGTATTCTGGTCATATTTAGGGATTAATAAAGTGTAGAAAAATTGGGAAACTAGATCTCTAGTTCAAGAGCTTCTTTCAGGCCCTTGTATCTGTTTCTGATGGTTACCTCGGTTACCCCAGCGGCGTCTGCTATCATCTTCTGGGTCCGTTTCTCGTCACACAGGACACATGCGATATACAGAGCTGCGGCTGCTAGTCCCATGGGGTCTTTTCCAGCCGTGGTTTTGAGTCGGGTTGCTTCTCTGAGTATCTCGACTGCTTGTTGTTGGGTTCTTTCGCCTACTCCTACTTTTGCTGCTATTTTGGGTACTCTGAGCTGGGCGTCTGGTTTGGGCATGTTTATGTCTAGTTCTCTTAGCATGAGTCTGTAGCATCTTGCTATGTCTTTCTTGTCTATGGGGCTTTGGTAGCTGATCTCGCGTAGTGTTCTTGGGGTTTGTGTCATTCTGCATGCTGCGTAGAGGCTTGCGGCGGTTATGGCGCTGATGCTTCTTCCTCTGACGAGTCCTCTTTCGAGGGCTTTTCGGTATATTACGGCTGATTTTTCTTTGATGCTTGGGGGTATGTGGAGTTTGTCGCTGAGTCTGTCTAGTTCTGCCATGGCTTGGGCGAGGTTTCTGTCTACGCTGCTGTGGACTCGGCTTCTTATCTGCCATTTTCTGAGTCTTAGCATCTGGAGTTTTGTGTCGAGGGGGATTTGTCTTCCGCAGGCGTCTCTTCCGACCCGTCCTATCATTGTTGTGAGTCCTTTGT
>CALGBN010000030.1 GCA_937877765.1 Candidatus Bathyarchaeota archaeon
TTAATGATACGGCGACCACCGAGATCTACACCGTCTAATTCGTCGGCAGCGTCAGATGTGTATAAGAGACAGCCGCGAACCCGGGATACTGCTCAGGAAAATGACTAACAACCTTACGCCCATCAAGCACCGTCAACCCAATAACCCAGCCACGCTCAGCGAAACTCAATACAGCCCGAAGATACTCAGCGGCTAAAACATCAGCTGAAACAGGATCAGATACACAGGCATCATAGATTATGTTAACCGCACCAGAGCCCTCAGTGTAATACTCTTTAACAATCATCTTACCGAGCCTAGCAGTTGCCTTCCAGTCAACCTGACGCAAGTCATCACCCGCCACATACTCACGGCTATCCGCGTACTCATAGCCTCGGCCCTTAGTCTCTGTAACCTGCTCTCCAGCTCCAATGATTCCCTGCCCCTCAAGATACCGGAGGGCATCTAACGCAACCGAGAAAACACGGGGATAGACTCTGAAACCAGCGTTGAAATCTAACTTGATCTCACCTCGTACAAACCCGTATGAATCCGTGATATTCGCTTTGATCTCGTTATAATGGTAGTTCGCAGCCAGCTCGGGTTTGAAACGGTATACTCTAGTTTGTTTACCTGGTCTAAGAGTTGGTGGAGATATTTCACCATATGGTAATTGTATGTGCGGGTTTGATAAGCCAGTGTTCTCAACAATCAAGGATTCAGTATATTCCTCTCCCGCTGTAAAGCTAGCTTCAACTGTATTAGGATTAAAGCTGATCTCAGATAACAGCAACTTAAGCCTCCCACGTATACTATAGTATCGGTATCCAATGAAAACCAAGCCAATAACGCCTATACTGGTAATCAGATAATCCAAAAAGATGACTCCCCACAAACAGACTAGAACAGAACTCAAGGCAAGCCGTTGCCCATTTTGAGATAAACCTAGCTCCATCTTGAGCAGTACTCCTTATTGTATGCCTGCAAAACCGCAAAGCTGCTAATTAATACGCATCGCCGTAAAGTCTTAGCCCTATGAGCAGATAGGAATTCCCGAGTATACATAGTTTAGAACCCACACAGTTTCGAGATTTAACAATTCTATCGCCTCTACACCTTTAAAGTTCATGCATACTCTGAGTGAGGACGCTAAAAAATCACCAATAACCCCAGGTTTTAGATGAACCAAAAGATATAAATTTAATAAAGAGGAGTATTGGAAAACTATCATAAAGGAGAACCTTTCTTGGAGATATCAAACCTACCTCAAGAGCTTATTGACTCAATACCCATCTCAATCAGTGTGCATCAAGAGGGAAAAGTAGTCTACGCAAATAGTAAATGCCAAGAGATATCAGGGTATCCAACATTAAAGAAACTAATCGGCGTCTGTTTCTCAGATCACATTCACCCAGATGATATTGATAAAGTAAGAAAAGCCCGTGAAAATGGAGAATCTCAAATCAATAATATAAGAATAATCGATTATAACGGTGAGATAAAATTCATCAATGTTAGCATCATGGAAGCAAAATGGATGGAAAAACCAGCAATAGAACAATTCACCCACGACATAACCCAACAAACACGCCAAACCAATAGACTTGAGGCAATACACAAATACTCAATCGAAACCCGAGAATTATTCACACTCGACGAAATCGCAGAAAAAACCCTACAAACAATCAGCAACCTACTAAAAACCGAGAGATGCAGCCTCAGTCTTGTAGAAAGCAACCAGTTAAACTTCCGATACCAAAGCACCCATAGCTCCATAAATAAACTCTATTTAGATACACCAGCCGTAACAACCCGTACAGCCAGAACAGGTAAAACACAAAGAATATCAGATATACGAAAAGACCCTGATTATCAGGAATGGACCACCTCTACAATGAGAAGCGAGCTAGCTGTACCAATAAAACTAGATGAGGTAGTCGGAGTAATAAACATAGAGAGCGAGCAACTTGATGCCTTCTCAGAGGACGACCAAAAACTAGTGGAGATACTTGCAGAACAATTCGCCTCAGAGCTAGAAAAGATAAGATACATCGAACAAGTTGAGCGACTCGAGCGAAACCGTAGCAAAGAACTGCTTGAGGGAAGAAGCAAAGTAACAAGAATGGTAAAACACGATCTAAAAGGACCTCTAACAATCATAAACAACTGTGCCCACCTGATGAAAAACCCAGAGAGAGATATAAAGGAACTCTCAACATTAATCTCCGAGAATGTTAGCAGAGTCAATGAAATAATAGACGATTTAGGCCAGATGACGCTGACAGAAGAGATCGCACCAGTACCAACAGACCTAGTAACACTAATACGAGAAACAGTAAGATCAAACAATATACCATCAAACATCACAGTCAAAATAGAACCAAGTCAAGAAATGATCTACATGAGCATAGACGCCGCAAAGATCCGTAGAGCAATCGACAACCTAATCAGAAACTCGGTAGAAGCAATGCCCCAAGGCGGCCAAATTACACTAAAAATTGACTCAGATACAAACAAAACACACATAACCATCAAAGACACAGGCCCCGGAATCCCGCCAGAGAACAGAAACAAAATATTCAAACCCTTCTTCACAACAAAAGAAAATGGTACAGGACTAGGTCTCAGCATAGTCAAACAGATCATAGAGGCACATAGAGGAAGCATCACTCTAGAAACAAAAAACGAAACAGGAACAGTATTCAAAATAACCCTACCTGTATAGTATCCATACAATCTCAAGATTCTCTGTAGTTATCGACTACATACATTTTCTTATAGGATGACTCCGGGGCTCCATAATATAGGAAAAATCAGAGATGATACAAACAAAGAAAAGAGCAGGTATGACCGGACTAGAGACAGCGATAATACTAGTAGCATTCGTCATCACAGCAGCAGCCTTTGCATTCGTAGTTCTTAACATGGGGTTCCTGACAGCCGAAAAAACACAGTCAGTCATCTCAAGTGGAATGAGCGAGGCAAGCAGCGCACTACTGGTTGACAGCGGTGTAATCGGCCAATTCGGCTCCACAGGCGGAGACCAAGCTGATATTGACCTTTCAAAACTGACCTTCTACATCAAGCTCAGCCAAGGACACGAGCCAGTTGACCTAGATGACAGCAAACTCGTAGCAACATACACAAACGCGAGAACACACGCAGAGATCTACAACGCCAACGGAACCATCATGACCATACAGGGAGTCAACAGTGACGGCGATAGCCTCTGTGAGACCGGTGAAAAATTCAAGGTAACAATCAACTTTGCCCAGTTGACAAACTCAACAATGGATCCGGATGTAACACTTGATAATGCTTACGCGCATCCATACGAAGAGTTCAGGATTGAGCTAAGGCCTTCAGCTGGTGCAGTCTTGACCATTGAGCGTCAGCTACCCGCCGTCTACAGCACAGTTATGGTCCTAGAGTAAGACCATCTCTCCTCCCCCTTTTTTAAACAATTCTAGTAGACCTACTTCATTAATAAAAATCCAAAAAACTTTTACTCTTGAGCAAAACTATTCTTAGGCGTCTCAGAGCCCATAAAAAATAGAAGCCTAATTGCATACGCGCTGTTGTGATACTCGACTCTACGGTAATCCCGACGTCCAATGCATCAGCTCCAGGCTCAGCGTTACCTCTTATCCTACCATCGACAGCGGTTACAGTTGTGGACATAAGAGCCTCTATAATCACTAAGAATACAATATACTTGGATCTCATAACCCTCATTTTAGGACACAAATATGATTACAAGAAAATAAAGAAATACCGAAAACCGAAGTAAATATCCAAATTCTCGTCTTCAACAGGCTCAGGTTTAACAAACCATCGTTCTCGCCATAGATAAACGGCTCCAGCACCCAATAAGATCAACAACCCAATGAACAATGCAACAGTGAATCGTTTCTCAGATACTAATACAACCAAACAAGAATTATTCTCCTCATCAACCTCCAAAACATCATTCATAGTATCAACAGTTAATATAGCAGGATATTCTCCCTCGCCTCCAACTATCCATATATAACCCCATGTGAAAGTGGCATTCGGTTCGAGAGCCTCTATACGGCTGCTGCTTAACTTAAGTCCCCCAATTGTGAGACTGCAACCAAAGTCTTCTGCAGTCCTATTCCCTGTATTGAAAGCAGTAAGAAGCAACTCCAATTTATCTCCTGGCATAAGCTGAGTACTATTAGATGCTATCGCACAGCTAATATCAGCCATAGTTGGCGGAGTGACCGTGACTATCTCCAATTGGTCACCCAACCTTAACTGATGCACCCCACGGCTTGGAGACTCAAAGCTAACCATCATAGTCTTTACCTCTCCCGGCGATAAGTGAACAGTCTTCGAGACAAAAGGCTGCTCATCCAAATAAATTAACGAGACCAAGTTCCCTGAAGCCTCACCACTATTTGAAGCATTATAAGTAATAGTAATCAGTGAACCCTCCTCAACATATGAATCAAGCACTCTGAACCCAGTGTGAACATAATACGGGAGAGGCTCAATCACCCCCACCGTCAAAGGACTCCCAGCAAGTTCATCACGGGTAATATTAGCCCACACAACACCATTATCAGAGTCTACCCCAGTCCTCAAGCACCTGCGCCAACCCCCATCCTGATAATAATACAAACCCAAGCTAGTCTCCGTCACATTATCAACAAGACTCCTATCATAATCCATCTCAAAGTAAATAGGCCAATTAACCGAATCAGGATTCGAGACCACCAAATCAAGAACACCCCCTATTTGACCGTTCGGCAGCGAACCATTACCTGGATTCCCATCATACTCAAGCAGATATAGGAGCGTATTGTTACCCGAGACAGTAATACTTGCCCCAAGATCTCCAAAATACTGGAAAAGAGTAGTTTCCACAATGACTTCTAACTCGTTTAATATTCCTACCTGAGGCTCTTCTACTTTCACAATATAATAGGCAGAAGAAGCGGCTCCTCTATCATCCACCACGGTGTGGTTTACAGTATAGACACCCGGATTAACCCAGGTATGCTGCACATTCTTCCCTGTGCCAGTCGATCCATCACCAAAGCTCCATAAGTACTGGGTAATGGCTCCATCAGGATCATACCCGTTACTATTAAAGAACAAAGTCTGACCTGTTAGACACCCTCTTGTGGTTCCTCCCGAGATCTGCGGTGACTCATTAGGCAAATCTTCAATTAATATGGTAAGTGTTTTCGTATCTTTTAGATTATAGGAGTTCTTTACGGTTAACTTGATAGAATATTCCCCCGGCTCGTTAAACGTATGTGATATATATTCACCTATGCCTGTTTCCCCGTCACCGAAGCTCCAAGAATACTCAGAGATTATCCCTACAGTCGCTTTACTAGAAGAAGCATCAAAATACAGCACTTCACCACTTAGTCTCTCCCCATTTACAGTAAAATCAGCAACAGGAGGATCAACACCTCCGCCAACAACACCTCCACCACTACTAGATGAAAGAGTTATCGTCTGCTTCTCCCCATCTACATCTACCTTTATCTTACCAGGAGGTATACTCCCCGTATCATAACTATACATGTAAGAGCCACCCTGATCCATCGTCAAAGTAATGCTAGCTGTGAAGCTAAGCTCCACACCAGACACACCATCTAGAGCATCCCCCTTAACCTGAATATCATAAATACCAGCGGGAATGTTACTCTGACCGAAGCTCGCAGAGCCACCAGAAGCAGGCTTGGTAATAGTAATCCATCCAAGAAGAGGCAACTTAACAGCAAGCTTCAGATTCTCAACACCATCAACACTAGCAGATACACGATTCGAACTACTGGGGATCTCGACATCACTCAACTCAATAAGATACTTGCCTCCAGATACAGGTACATCACCTGAATATGATAATGACACGTCAACAGATTCCCCTGGATCAGCCTGAATAGCAATACTAAGTCGATCACCTTGTTCAGGGTTCAATGGAGATATATCAACACTTGAAACACTACATTCTGCTACAGGTACGAGAAAGAAAAGTAATACCAAGGCTAACAGGATACGCTTCAATAGATTCCATCCATTAAAGACAGAAGAAAGATAAAAAATAGTCGAAAAAAGGGTTATTGTTTTTTTTGCTGCATATAGATATACGCAGCCGCAGCGATTATAACAATCGCAACAACAGCATAGATCCACGGGAACCCACTAGGAGCCTGCTCAACACTAAACTCCGCGTCAAGACCATCAATGGCAACAGTATGAGTTCCTTCCTCTGTGGAGGACACCGTCGTTGAAACAGACTCGCTTTCACCACCATCAAGAGCACCTGAAAGGGTCTCAACAGTTGCCCCATCCATCTTCAAGTCGATGCTATAACTTCCTGATTCCTCACCTGTGTTCTCAATTGAGAAACTTACCGTAATATCCATACCAGGCTCTACTATTGATGGACTTACCTGTAGGTTACTTAGTGAGAACTCTGCTGGTGTTGGCGGAGCCTTAACTGTAAAACTAACAGTCTCACCCATCACCTCGATACTATATGTACCTTCAGCAGTCTTGGAAACAGACCATGTAAGCGTTGTACTGTCCCCTGCATTAAGAGTAACCAACTCTGACTCATACTCAACACCATCAATAGAGATCGTTACAGTAGTTGAATCAACATCGTCACCAATATTCTCAACAACCGCTGTCACTGAAACCGCGTCTCCAGGCTCAACAGTGTCTTCAGATATGGTCAAGCTCGTAACAGTGAACTCACCTAACTGAGGCAGATTCGCCAATGTCTCAGCGTCAAAGTATGGATAGATTGCAGTCCTTGTTGCGCTAGCCAATGCAGAGTAGATTTCCTCAAGGCTCTCAACACTAAGATAACTGAATACGAGGGCAACCTCTTCTTCCTTATCCTGAGCAACCATACCATCAACAACCTCAACAGTCTTGCTTAGCTCGATGATCTCGAAGATCTCAGCAACAGTGCTCGGAGTCTCAGGTAAGTTAGCAATCTCTACGAATAAGTTAACAAGATCATCTACTGATAACTCTGGGTTTTCAATAGTTTCCTTAAGTTTCTGACGATACTCTTGCTTTTGATCAGGATCCAATGCGTTTATCTGACGTTTTACAGCCGTTTCAACACGTTCCGCTGCATCAGTAAGATCCTGATTAGCCATCTCTCGGATAACCTGAGCACCAGTCTCCGGCTCAACAGCCAAGAGTACATCACCAACCGTTTCCTTATTTGCATTATTGAGTACTGTAGCAACAGAGCTGGTATTTCCTGTCGTAACTGCTTGTGTAACTATATCCCGTGTACGGTTAGTATCAAGGTTCTCCACTATCTGAGCTGCCTGAGTAGCTTCCGCTTGTGTAAGTAACTGTGTTGCAGTCTCAACACTTGATTCGGTTAATAAAGTACCAGCTGCCTCTGGCTGCATCGTGTTAAGACTGTCTCTTATACACATCTGACGCTGCCGACGAATTAGACGGTGTAGATCTCGGTGGTCGCCGTATCAT
>CALGBN010000031.1 GCA_937877765.1 Candidatus Bathyarchaeota archaeon
CGAGATGTAGAGAGGTCTCGTGGGCTCGGAGATGTGTATAAGAGACAGAACTACAGTAGCCAAGTCTCCGCTGGGCTCAACAAGCGTATACTTCGCTGGGTCAAGCTCCTTTGCTAGAAAACCTACCTCAAAGGCATCAGTTACGCCCTCACGGTAAGCCCGTTGAGCCATCTCCATGTGTCGCCTGTTATCTTTGGCGAGTTTGTTGAACACATCTGCGTGCTCTGGGTATTTCTCAGCCAAAGCGCTATGGTACCCGGCTTGTGTTTCTTCGAGGGATTGGTGGTGGCTGAGAAGTTGACTGGTTGTCTTCACCTAGGGCCACCGTTGGATGACTACCTTGCTCTCGGTGAAGAAGTCCACCGCGTCTCTGCCTTGACCATGTAGGTCTCCGAAGAAGCTGTCTTTCATGCCGCTGAATGGGAAGAAAGCCATGGGTGCGGCTGTTCCGATGTTGACGCCGATGTTTCCACACTGTACTTCGTACTGGAATCTTCTTCCTGTCTTTCCGCTGTTGGTGAAGACGCTGGCTGCGTTTCCGTACTCGGACTTGTTGATGGTCTTGATAGCCTCATCAAGGTTGGGTACACGCATGACGCTCATCACTGGTCCAAATATCTCCTCCCGTGCGATGGTCATGTCCGTTGTGACTCCCTCGAAGACGCTGGGTCCGAGGAAGCATTTCTCTGGGTAGCCTGATGAATCATATTTTCTTCCATCCATCACAAGCTTTGCTCCTTCCTCAACGCCCTTCTCGATGTAGCTGAGCACTCGTTCTTTACGGTGTTCTGCCTGAAGTGGACCCATCTGGATACCCTCCTCCAAACCATAACCGATCTTAATCTTAGCCGCAGCATCCTTGATCTTGTCCAGTGTGCTCTTGACCCAAGCCTCATCCTCGCCAACCATCACAAGGTTAGCCCCAGCCAGACAACGCTGACCAGTATTACCGAAGAAACTGGACAACAATGAGGGGATAGTGGACTCGATGTCAGCATCAGGCATAACCACCAGATGATTCTTGGCTCCACACTGTGCCTGTACTCGTTTGCCTGTGGCTGCGGCTTCCTTGTAGATGATGTCTCTGCCTATGTGGGTTGATCCTACGAAGCTTACTCCCTTAACCTCAGGGTTACGTAGTATTTCCTGTACTGGTGCTACGTTGCCGTGCACCATGTTGATTACGCCCGGTGGGAACCCAGCTTCATCAACAAGCTCCATGAATTTTACCATGCTCAAAGGCGTCCAAGGGCTAGGCTTCAAGACATAGGTGTTCCCTGTTGCTACCGCTGTGGGCATAAACCAGAGGGGTACCATGAAAGGGAAGTTAAATGGCGCGATACATGCGAACACGCCGAGAGGTTGCTTGATAAGTATCTCATCTATGCCTCTGCTGATGTCCTCAAGGTTATACCCCATCATCAAGCTGGGGATGCCTGCAGCGACCTCAACGTTCTCGATGCCACGCCTTATCTCGCCACGAGACTCATCAATGATCTTACCATGCTCCATGGTACAGACCCTAGCAAGGGTCTCAAAGTTCTCCTCCAACAACTCCTTGAGCCTGAAAAAGTATCTAGCACGAGTCAAAGGAGTGGTTTTTCTCCAGCTTGGGAACGCATCCGAGGCGGCGTCAACCGCCATCTTCACATCCTCAGCACATCCTTCAGGTACTTCGGCGATTTTTTTTAGCTTTGATGGGTTGATTATGTCGCGTTTCTCGTCTGACTCGGATTCCACCCAGTCACCGTCAATATAGTTCTTGATCTCTACGATCTTCTTCAAGGGTTCCTCTAAAACTACCAATACTATTCACCTACAAGCCAACATTTTGGCTGTTACGTGCATTAATTAGCTTAAGCAGTATATAACACGAATCCAGAGAATAGCCACTAATAGGGAGGGGGTGGGAGGATGCCGGGAAAACCCGGAAGCGGCTTCTTTTCTTAAAAAAAGCCTTAGAAGAGCCCAGATTCGATCTTTATTCCTTATTTGTTTCATTGTAACTATTATTCCAAACCTATTTATGTGATAGACGAGCCTATTGCTTACCTTATTCTGGTAACGTAAGAGGCTGAAATCCTCACCATTTTCGGTAAACTAGGTATAGATAACAATGAACAATGACATGACTCAGCATATTGACGGCGTAAGCATAGTAATACCCACATACAACCGGTGCCACTACCAAGACGACACGAGAAACCCCTTAATGTGGTGCATATCCTCCATCAAACAACAAACCCATGAAAACATCGAAATAATCATAGTAGATGACGCCTCAACCGACAACACAAACAAGAAAATGAAAAACCTACTCAAAAAACACACAGACAACATAAAATACGTTGTAAACAAGGAACGAAAAGGCTCCTCCGTAAGCAGAAACATCGGCGTAGACTACGCGACCAAAGAACTGGTCCTCTTCTTCGATGACGACTGCGTATTCATGAACACTGAAGCCCTTGCCTCCGCGATATACGCCTTCAAGGAGAAGAAACTAGAAGGAAACAACATAGCCGCCATGCACCTACCCGTCTACTACCGTTCAAACCGATCAAAAGACACCCGACCCGTCCACGAAATACTTGGCATAGACTACGAGAAAGCCCGCATCAACTGCAACACCAGCTCATTCCCCACAGAAATAAACCAATCAAACACAGAACACTACTTCAAGGACACAAACATACTAAAACCCCTAGAAGTAAACAACCTAAGAGGAGTCTTCCTCTGCAGCAGACAAGCATATATTGAGGTAGGTGGGTTCCCCGACTACTTCCCTACCCCTTCCCTCGGCGAAGAACATAAACTCGCACAAAAATTCACCAACAACGGCTACAAACTATACTTCTCACCAGACCCAAAATCAGCACTACTTCACTTCAAATATGGCAGAGAAGACAAAGAACAAGTAATGCCTCTAGCCCCACTACATAAAGACGCAGTCGAGTTCCCATTATCCCTAAAGGAGATGGTTGATGAGAGCAGACACGTGAAATGTGACACAGGAAACGCTGTAACCACCGAGGAAAGCATGTACTCATACGTCTTCGGCAGATCCATGATCTTCGGCAGTAGAACCATAAGTAAACGAAAATTCAAGAAACGTGTAAAAAACGAGATAATAGAAAAAAATAGACACAGCTACGCCAACCGAAAACTATACGACCGAGAATTAAGAGAAAAGATTTGTCTAGAAGCCATCAGCGCCGCTGAAACAAAATCACGTGAAATGACAAACCCATACACAATCCAAAGATAACCCCTACCAAAGTTTACAGACAGAACCA
>CALGBN010000032.1 GCA_937877765.1 Candidatus Bathyarchaeota archaeon
TCGCCTTGAGCTTTTTCGACCCCATCACTGCACCGACTCCACCCCTGGCAAAGTAGTGGGAGCCATCCACACCTATTGAGGCGATACTCAAAAGCCTCTCACCCGCCCTTCCGATGGCAGCAATAGATCCTGTCCCCTGCTGTCTCATGATCCTGATGGTCTCTTTTAGATTACATCCCCATAGATCATCTCCATTTCTTATCTCAACCTCATCATCCTCTATCTCGAGTATAACCGGTCGATCTGCCCTGCCCTTCAGTACTATCGCATCAAATCCAGCTCGTTTCAGCTCATATCCGAACTTTCCACCTGCATTTGCATCAAATATCGTCCCTGTTGCAGGAGAACGTGTTACAACAGATGCCCTGCCTGATGCCGGGGTTGGTGTACCTGTTAGAGGGCCTGCTGCAAAAACAAGGAGGTTATCTGGTGAAAGAGGGGCAACTCTACCGTTATCATAGACCAAACGTACACCAAGTCCTCTTCCACCCAGATAACACCTTAAAAGCTCATAAGGAGGGGATATCTCCTTTATGCTCTCATCTGAGAGGTCAACCTCGAGTATCTTTCTGCACCAGCCAAAGTTTCCATCTGGTTTCACAAGAGTGGCTTAACCTCAGATCTAATAAAGCTTCAGCCGATAGTTAAATATATATCTATGTAAAGGGTAAAGGGGACTGCTGTTGGAGGTAAAAGATGACGACTGTGTATGATGTACCCCCAGATGCACTGATTAAAAAGGTTGCAGAGAAGCTGAAACAGAACAAAGCGATAGCCGACCAGTTCTACCCAGAGGTAAAAGGAGACCTACAGGCAGCACTAACTCTCACAGAGGAATTAATGAAAACCGGTGTATTAGACGCTGCATCGGTGGGGCTTAAGATACTTGACCGGTTCAGACGAAAATTCCGAGCAGAGCACTTCCCCCTATTCGATCAATGGGTAGATTATCTAAGCAACTGGGCGATAACAGACCACCTCACAACACACATGATAAGCGAATGCATCAAAGACGACCCAAAACTCACAGAGGAATTAATCAAATGGACTAGCAGCGATAACCGTTGGAGACGACGAGCCGCAGCAGTAACCATGGTTCCTATCGCCCGTAAGGGTTTGATGCTTGATGAGGTTTACAGTATCGCTGAGCCTTTGATGACCGATGAGGATGATATGGTGCAGAAGGGAGTAGGCTGGATGCTCAAAGAAGCATCAAGAGAATACCCACAGGAGATACATGAGTACTTGATTCGATGGAAACCAGAGTCTCCAGCGTTGATTCTTCGATATGCGAGCGAGAAACTGCCACCCGAACTCAAGGTGTATAAAACAAAGTAACCCCTAACAAGCATCCATAATCGCTTTTAATCGATATTGAAGCCTGAAACGTGGAGAAAACAGTGCTTACAGTTAATGATGTTATGACAGAGAGGGTAATCACAACAACCATTGACGAGTCCGTTAAGAACGCTGCGAGGGCAATGGCGAAATTCGGTATAAGCAGCCTGTTGGTCTTCTCCGAAGAGGGTTTACGGGGCATCGTCACCGAGCGGGATATTGTCACGAGGGTGGTGTGTGCGGGTCTTGATCCATCAGAAGTACCCGTTTGTGACGTTATGTCCGAACCCGTTATTGTAGTTAGTCCTGATACAGTGCTTGAAAGAGCAGTAGAGCTCATGCTGATTAATCAGATCAAGAAACTACCCGTACTGGAACAGGTAGAAGAAGACTTCAACGTACTAGGTATACTCAGCTTAGTAGATGTAGCGCGTCTTCACCCAGAGCTAGTATGCGCAATGAACGCAATGGTACAAGAAGAAATGGTTGGACCAGAAGCAGGCTTCTACGTCAGCTAATAGAACGTAATTATATCTTCATCCATAGGTTGATGGCTTAAACCAACTTTTTGACCACCAAACTTAGCGCTCTTACCCCAAACACGGGTAAATCGAAGAGTCTTCTTGAGGTCACGATGTATCTTATTCGCGACGTCCTCAACGGTGCTCCCATTTCTGATGATCAACGGCTCATCGAAATCCGGGTCCTCGCCTTTTGGTCTCATATAGAGCCTGATGAGATCCAGTCTCTCGAACATCCTTTCCTTGAGTTGTTCTAGGTTGATGTCGTTATCAGCGCTGATAGCGACATAATCATAATCGGCGTCCTCCCCTAGTTTCTCGACCCATTCCTCGTCAACCATATCGATCTTATTCACAACAGTAAGAGTCGGAATATAGACAGTGTTCTTGAGGAGAACATCAACAAACCTGTCGTAATCAACGTCCTCACGGACAACCACGCGGCTATTATGATAACGGTACTCCCTGAGTATCTCCTTCATGCCGTCCTCATCCATTTCAGTCATACCAACGAGATCAGTGATGATGATACCTCCACTGCCCCTCTTCTCTATCTGTATGTTAGGAGGATTCTCATCAGGACGAATACCAATATTGCGTATCTCATCAAGCAAGACCTTACGAATACCGGGATTAAACACATCAACTATCACAAGCAGCAAATCAGCGCTACGAGTTGTGCTCAAAATACGTTTACCGAGACCCTTGCCCTCACTAGCGCCTCTGATGATACCCGGGATATCCAGTACCTGAATCTGGGCGCCTCTATATTTGAGAACCCCCGGTACAACAGTGAGTGTAGTAAAATCATAGGCTCCTACCTTGCTATTGCTATTAGTTAAATGATTAAGCAACGTGCTTTTACCGACGCTTGGCAAACCAAGCAAGACAATCGTGGCGTCACCGTCCTTGCGGACAGCATAACCATCACCAACCTGTCCCTTGCCCCTTTCGATACGCTCTCTTTCTTGTTCCCTGAGCCGTGCAATCCTAGCCTTGAGTACCCCAAGGTGACGGTTGGTCGCCTTGTTGACCTGTGTACGGGCGATCTCGTCTTCGATCGCCTTGATCTTCTCTTGGATACTCATGGGTAACATGCACACTGAGGCTTATCTGAAAAACCTATCTCTTCTATACGCTTATCAACCCGGAAAACCACCAATATCTAGTGATTTTATGAGACTCCACAAGGTATCAGACAAGGTCTACGCCAACTGGGACGGCGAGACAGGTGGAAATGTAGGTATCATCGAGCTGCCTGAGCACGCCTTGGTGGTTGACGCCCAGTACCCGGGTTCAGCCAAACAGTTCAGAGAAGCCATACCCCGTGCTACCGACAAACCATTAACTCATCTATTGTTGACCCATGTTCACGGTGACCATGTTTTCGGTAACATGGTGTTCAAGGACCTTGAGATTATCAGCCACAAACGGCTCTATGAGAAGATGGAGACAAACCTCAAGAACGAGTGGGCTCCGGGCAACCTAGAAAAGATGCTTGAGACCTACAAACGGGATGCTCCTGAGCGGTGGTGGCTATTCGAGGGCTTAGAAATAGTGTTACCTACAACCACCTTCAAAGACAGTTGGACGCTTGAAGGCGTAGAGTTCATTCACATGCCCGGACACACCGACTGCAGCAGCGTCGTCTACATACCAGACGATAAGGTCCTATTTGCGGGTGATCTCCTCTTCGTCAACAGGTTCCCTTGGGCTGGAGACCCCTCAGCGAACCCGGATCAATGGATCGAGTCGTTCCAGCGTATGCTAGAGATGGATATTGAGAAAATAGTACCCGGACATGGTCCCCTCTGTGATCTTGAAGAGGTCGAGAAACAGCTAGAGTGGATGAAGGAGCTACGGTGGATAATGAAGGGCTTGATAGAAGACGGTGCCTCAGAGGAGAAAGTCATCAACTACCAGTACCGTGAACTTTACCCCACGGACCGCCCTGAGTGGCAGAAAAGAAGCTACTCAAGATGGTACAAGGTCTGGAAAAGCTAATCTTTCGCTGGGGCTGGGCTCTGTTTCCCGGTCATCTTGTCTATTTTTATCTCTACTAGCATCAGGTGCTTGTTTTTCCCCATTACCTCAGGGGTGATTTGTTTACTCTTACCGAAGCTGTACTTGTCGCTGATGATCTTCAATGCGTTAATACGCTCCTCATCAGATTCCAGTATCCTAGCCTCACCGAAAGCAATAGCACTCTTATAATTCCAACTAAAGTCACATGGATTTTCCCCTGTAACTATCTCACCGTCATCGACCTCAAAGCAGACCCTTGGGTTTTGTTTGATGTAGCTCATCTTTGTGCCGTCCATGTGGCTGTGGAGATAGATGTTGCCGTTGAAGTAGGCAAAGTTCATGGGTACAACATATGGGGCATTATCAACCGCTAATCCTAGCCTACCTACTTGATTCTGCCTGAATATCTCCTCAATGACCACTTTCTCAGCTGTCTCTTATACACATCTCCGAGCCCACGAGACCTCTCTACATCTCGTATGCCGTCTTCTGCTTGAAAA
>CALGBN010000033.1 GCA_937877765.1 Candidatus Bathyarchaeota archaeon
ACATAGAGGCTTTAATTTGAAGACATATCAAAAAATAGCCACTTGGGCGGGGATCGTTCTCTCGCTTCTAGCAGTCGGGATCATGTTCACAATACATTGGATGATGGGTGTTTTCACAACTGCGCTTTTAATATTCGCTTATTTCTGGTGGAAACAGATGAAGAAAACTGGAGACAAGTACCTGAAAGATTTAGCGAAAGAGACGGGTCTCGCCTTCAAATCAGGTGGATTAGCCTTTGGAAATGTTTACGGTACATACAATGGATATGATGTCTCCATCAGCGTAACAAGTGATTATAACAGTGACAGCGGATTACTCGGGTTTGTATTATCTGATATATTCCTAGAAAGCGCTATCGGAGTTATTACGGGCGTGGAGAACTTTACGATAGTCAAGCTGAAACATGGAAAAACCGTAGAACCATACGCAGTTGACAAAAGAACCTTCATAGATACCCATGCAATCGTGTACATGCCTCCCGTTGGAGGCGTTGAGGGGTTACCAAGCCAATCAGTACAGGGCTTAATCAGGCAAATGGATCGATTAGTGGCAATTGCCAACAAGCTCTAACACTTTGATCAGTTAGTGATCACTTGTTTACAGAATAAATAACTGGATTGATCACCCCCAATAATGTATGAAAGAATATGATGGAAGAAGATCGACTGTTTACACTAGAGGTGGATATCCTCCAATTTGACCAAGACAGCGACAGAGTAGTGATAAACGGCTCTCTTGGAGATAAAATCGAGACAAGTACACTGGAAAAGATTTGATGTTTCAAGGCTCAGAAGCCAGCATCAGTCTCAAATTGTCCCCAGAAGAACTCCAAGAACTAATCAAAACGGTAACAGAACTAGCCCCTGAACTGCCCTAAAATATATCCAAACTGAGAAGCCTCATCAAATTAGCTTTGAGGCTTTTCAATAACTTCGCCAAGGGTCAAATGAACTAGTTTTTCAGCCTCGTTATAGTGTTCTCCACAGAACCATCCTGCATCAGGGGGATGCCCGACAATTCCCTCCTCTTTTACCCGTTTTTCAAATTCTCTGCCTTCTGGTGTTTCCTTGAAGTACAGTAATCCGCCTTCCTTTGAGGGGTTGAAGTCTTTGTTGCATACCTCGCATATTGGTGGTCTCATGGTTGGAATTGGGTTGTTTTGTTATTTTTGGTCTTTGTTTTCTCGCGCGTTTTGGGTGTTTTTGTGGGATGGTTTTTATCGATTTTTGTGAATATTTGGTTTCATGTATTTGTATATTAGGCATTATACACTCTTTGATGTGTTTTTTAGCTAAAATGTATATGTTTGGGTTTTGCGTCAAAGTGCTTATAAACCATAATGATGCGTTTTGAAGCAACCGAGACATAAGAAAATGTTTCAATACTTCAACTTCTATAATGTATTAATAACTTCACTAGGACCCCTACTGATGTTTAACTCAATTAATCAATTCAAAATAAAAAATAGCAAAAACTAGAAGGTAAACAAAAATTGCATGCTGAAAATTTGATTATACTCGTCTGTATGACATTATTACTTAGCTTCATAAGCAGTCTCATCTACAGGCTCACAAAAATACCCGACGTAATCTGGCTCATGTGCTTCGGAATACTGATGGGATCAGGACTCCACTACGTGGATAAAAACCTCTTCAACGAGCTAGCTCCATTGATGAGCATACTGGCTCTAAGCATCATATTGTTTGAGGCAGGCATCAACGTAGACATCATTACGCTCATAGATAACATGGGAAAAGCTACCGCGTTATCAGTAACCTCAATACTACTCTCAATAACCCTCATAGGAACCGTTGTTAGTTTGATCCTGCCCAACGATTTTACCTTGCTTCAAGGGATGTTGCTGGGCTCTATGGTGGGTGGTACAAGCACTGTCGCGGTTTTCGGTATTATGAGCAGTCTCGATAAGAATGTGCCAAACCTTGGAAGTACCAAGATCATGCTTACTATGGAGTCCATCATCAGTGACCCCATCTGTATTATCGCCTCAATCACGTTATTGAAGATGATAATGCAGCCGGGGGTCAGTCTAAGAGACGGTGTAAGCGATATTGTAAGCACTTTCATCTTGTCATCGATACTTGGAATCTCAACTGGTTTGTCATGGACGAACATACTGAACAGGCTCAGAACCCACCCCTACACCTACATGATCACACTAGCTGTGCTATTGCCACTGTATATTCTAAGCGAGACCATTATTGGTGAAGGAGCAGGCGCCATGACCGCCCTCACATTTGGACTCGCAATCACAAACTACAGCTACCTAATGGAAAAACTTGGAAAACCCGGCAAAGTTAGGATTAATGTAAGGAAACTACGTGAGTTCCATGAGGAAATAGTCTTCTTCATTAAATCATTCTTCTTCGTCTACATCGGTGTGGTTGTTACTCTATCATGGAGATACACTTTTGTCGGTTTCATGTTGGTGATTCTCCAGATGGCTATGCGGTATGGCTTAGTCGAGGTACTGGGTAAGACACTTCGATTCACACATGAAGAGACAGCCATTTCAAAGGTTGTCTATGCATCAGGGCTACCAGCCTTCGTCATGAGTCAACTGCCTCAACTATACGACCCGACTGGAGCAATTTTCTTAACACCCGGGCTTTATCCTGACATCTGCATGCCCATTGTTCTTGGGACTATCTTGTATAGTGGCTTGATTGGTCCATGGATGATTACCAATGCGCTCTCAGATGAAAAGATTGTAGAGCCCGAGGAACCAGCAATTGAGACACTGGTACCGGAGAAAAAATAGAAAACCTCGTCTATTTCTTTAATACCTGTTTTATCAAATCAAGATCATAGGGGATCAAGATAACGTCGAAGAAGGTAAAGAAACCCAAGTTCTCGCTATTAGCTGCACGCCAAGACGAGAAAATGGTAAAACTCGTAGACGAGACAGATAAGAAAACCTTAGCGGTCTGGGCTATTGATTGTGCAGATAGGGTTTTGCCTTTCTATGAAGAGGATTATCCTAATGATTCCCGCCCCAGAAAAGCCCTCGAAACACTCCAAGAATGGGTGGAGACAGGTGAGTTCCACATGAGTGTAATCAGAGGCGCTTCGCTTTCCTCTCACGCAGCAGCCCGCGAGGTGGGTTTGGATAACTCGGCTCGTTCAGCTGCCCGTGCTGCCGGTTAAGCTGTGGCTACAGCGCATGTTCCCACCCATTCCATTGGAGCAGCGATCTATGTTCAACAGGCAATACATCGTGCTAGTGATGTTCTTGATGCTGATAATAATACAGAGATAGAACGGGCTTGGCAGATAAGGCATCTGGTTGAATTAAGGAAAAATGAATAAGCTCATTTATTGAAAAAGGGGCAATATCTTACTCTTGATTGGAAATTGATTAGTTGAGTAATTTGTCCTAGGCATGTAAAAGAAATCAAGAAACTAGTCCACTATAAAGCTGAGCCCTGTTCATGTTTCTGGCATGGTTTACATATGCCATAGACGTCAACTCGTTGACCTGTTATCTTGAAGCCTCTTTTCTTTGCGATATTGGTGATTGATTCCTCAAGGCTTTGGTCCTCGACGTCTATGATCTTTCCACAGTGTTGACAGATCATATTAATGTGTAGACTAACATTGGGATCATAGCGTGTTGTACCGTTCAATGTGAGTTCGTTGAGAAAGTTCATGTCCCTAAGTATGTGTAGTGTATTGTAGACTGTTGACAGGCTGACTGTTGGATGCAAACGTAGTACTTCCGCGTGGATGGTCTCTGCGGATGGATGGTTTTGGCTTCGTAGCACTGTCTGGGCGATAGCTATCCTTTGCGGCGTTGCTTTGTATCCTTGTTTTCTTAGTGCATCCACGATTCTTTGGTTTGTATCCAAATTTAACACGACTCATTATTAATTAGGAATAACTCTTAAATATTATGCATTTTCAGGTTTTACTTGATTTTAGAAATATTAATTATGACAGATGAAAAGAAATCAATGATAACTTCAGGTGCTCGGGGAACATCAACCTGAGAC
>CALGBN010000034.1 GCA_937877765.1 Candidatus Bathyarchaeota archaeon
GTGTATAAGAGACAGGAAGACACCGAGACACTAACCCGACTAACCACAGAGAAAAACAGCCTACAAAAGAAAGCAGACACCCAAGAAGCACTAAACAAGATACTGGAATCCATCAAACAGGAAAAAGAAACCAAAACCAGTGAAGAAGAACAGCTAACAAAACAGATAACCGAGACAGAGCAAGAAACAGGCATCAAAAGAGAACAGGAAACAGAAATCAGAAACAAGCACAACGAAGCCAACAAAAAACTAACCCAACTAACCACACAGCAAACCAACTACCAGCAAGCACTAGAAAGACGCCCACAAGTAACAGAAAACATCACAGAAGTCACCAACGACATCAACCTACTGAAAGCAGCCCAGCAACAAGAAGAAGAACAACTCACAGAACTAGAAAAACAAGGCGTAAGCCTTGGAGACGAGCCAAGCCTCAACGAGGAAAGAGACCAGAACCTCAAGACATCAGCGAGCCTCGAAAAAGAGACACAAGAACGAAATAACGACATTACCGAGTCCCGAGAAATCATCGAGAAAACATCTGAACTACGAGACCAGTACCCGGATTTAGCCGAGGAATCAGAACGAGAAACCTTCAGAATAGAAGCCATGCGAAGAGCCACAATACTGCTTGATACTACACGAGAAAGCATCATGGCGGGTGTCAAACAGAACGTCGAGAAAAACATGATGCAGTTCCTACCCACCCTTACCGATAACAGGTATAACAGGGCTCAGATCGATGAAGCCAACTACCGGATCGAGGTCTACGACAGAGAAGCTAAAACATGGCGAGGAAAAGGCGTATTCAGCGGAGCCACCCAAGACCAGTTCAGCCTAGCCCTCAGACTCGCATTCGCTATAAGCACAATACCAAGCAGCCGAGGCGCAAGACCCGGATTCATATTCCTAGACGAACCACTAAGCGGCTTCGACGCCCAGCGAAGAACAGGTTTCATACAGCTACTCAGAGAAGACCTATCAAAACACTTCGACCAGATAATCGTCATCAGCCACATCGAGGCACTCGCAGAAGAATTCCCACAAAACCTAACCTTAGACTCAGGCAGAATAGTGCAGCAGTAGCTCCCACTCTGTTCACGGATTAAGACCACGAGGTGTCAAGACACCCTTCTCCGTCCCGATATCCAGGGAGCGTCAAACGTTAGAGCTTAGGTTGCTCCCTCCCGGGCCTGGCCGTTTTCACCCCTCTACTGTCCAGTTGCACCCCTACGAGTGTACACGGAACAACCGCCGACCCCCCTGGGCAGGACATCGACGAAGAGCATCAGGTCTTTCTAGGTCCGCTTCCGATTCCTTTGTAGGTTACTGACCCCTCCATGTGTCCCGTTTGAGGTGTGGGGCAGGGCTAGCTCCCCGGTCCTACCTACCGCTGCACCTATAGCTTGGAGGTGTCCGGTAAAAACGTTGTGCGTACAAGGATTTATATCCGGGAAATCACCCGTTGAGGCGTTTCAACGGAGGCATAATAACGAGTGAGACAGTAGAGCCATCAAAGGCTCAGAAACGGAACTATTACCTTATCGTACTTTCAATGGTCAGCATGTTCGTGACCACTAGCACCATCTACATGGTTTTTCCATTATTCTTCGAGGAGTATGGGATGAGTGGAACCCGTATTGGGGTGCTCATAAGCATAGGAACCTTTGCGGGAATAGTAAGCAGCATTATCGCGGGTAAATATAGTGACAGCCACGGAAGGAAACCAATACTATTCGCTGGCGTAACCCTGTATGCGGTGGTGTTTTTCCTATTTGCTTTCGCAGATAAGAGCTTCACGACATTCGCTGTCCTGCGATTCCTAGAGGGATTCGCGTTCTACATGACACCTGTTGCCATTACTACTATGGTAGCTGATATCTTTCCACCAAAACAACGCGGTAAAGCTATGAGCCTATATACGATGTCAAACGGTGTGGGGCAGTTAGTAGGTCCACTTCTTGCGGGGTTGTTCCTAGAGTCAACAAGTTATTCAACGTATTTCCTTGCGTGTGGTGCATTCGTATCAGTAAGCGCTGTTATGATATTCCTGTTGGTAAAAGAGACTCGGCCAGACCATGTCAAAGAACATCATAAGATACGTGCCCGCCACGGCGTCAACCTTAAGACACTAGGCTCAGACATCAAAAGTCTTGGAAAGTACGCAGCCATATTCTTTGTCGCTGTATTAATCTATAGGACTGGGAACACAATGGTGAACCCCTTCTTCAGCTTGTACCTGAAGGAGCTTAACATCGACTTGAGCAGTATGAGCTATCTCTTTGCCGTAAGAGCATTGATGACCCTAACATTTGCGCCAATCACCGGGTATGCGCTTGATAGATGGGGACGAAAACCGACATTCCTTATTGGTATGCTTCTGCTTGTGGCTACTATGCTAGGTTACAGGAATGTAACTGACTATAACTCTGTTCTAGTTATCAGAGCACTTGAATCCATCAGTAACGCGGTTTTGCAAACTACTACTCGTACATATGCGGCTGACCTCATGAGACCCGAGATACGTGGCTTTGGAATGGGGCTCTACATGACCATCGTAGACGAAAGCAGTACCATGGGTGCACTAGTAGGTGGCTGGATCAAGGATGCATTCAGTTTTAGCACCATTTTCGTTATTGGCGCAGTTACGGCGGCATTGTGCTTTGTGATAACATTCCTAGGTGTGCCCGAGCCTAGTACACTGGAAAAGCTACAAGAAGAGCAAAGACGAGCCATAGCAAAAGACTAGCGCCTTATATTGGCACTAATCCAAACTTTGATAGGCTCAAAATTATATTCATCAGAATTAAACCGATGAAGCCATAGGTTGCCCCAGTGCGCAGACTCTGACCATAGCTGAATCTTTGTGTAAATTCTCGCCACATTTGTCCTCCGTCCAGGGGTCCAATTGGTAGCATGTTCATCATGGCTAGGTTGATGGCTACAAAGTATAACCAGTTAAAGAATATCACCAGATAGATTGGCATGCTTTGACCGAAGAATATGAAAACGGGGATCGTTAGAAGACCTGTTATCAGATTGATGATACTACCCATAGCGTAGATACGCATACGAGACCAGATGCTAGCCTTCTCCATATCCTCCTCATCAGGCTCAACGGCGCCACCAAAAGTGATAACCGCAAACATAACCGCCGCTGATTTTACCTTCACTCCCTCAACGATACACATTACTCCATGCCCAAGCTCGTGGGATAGTATGATTATTCCCGCGGCTAGGAGAAACCATGGTAGACTGTTTGCGCTGATGGTGACCCCGGGGATCAGTGGCTGTACGGGTGAAGCCTGCTCTGGGACAAAGATGAAGCTCCAAATATTCTTCAATAGAATATATGTGATGAATCCACCTTGTCCAACGCTGGCAGCTATACCGATGTTTCCCAGAGTTTTCCATCCTGTGGGGTTTATCGCAGCCATTTTGTCGATTATATCATTTAGCCTTGTTGACTTGTAGAGAGCGTATAAAGGCGCTATGTCCCAGCCTTTTTCATCGAGCTTGAATTGTTTGGCTAGGAAATAAAACGCGGTCCATCCAACCAGTATTAGCCCCAGTGTGGCGGTCTCTTGCGACATATTCCTTGGTAGTGAGGAACCTCAAAATATAAGTAGACCGCAAAGAAGCTTGAGAACCTTGCAGGAAAACCAAGTAAACTATAACGCTGAACACTGGGAGACCCTTGCGAGGCTACGAGAAGAATCAAAAAAGATGATGAAGCCCCT
>CALGBN010000035.1 GCA_937877765.1 Candidatus Bathyarchaeota archaeon
GAATCAGGGTATTGTGCTTGAGGAGCTTCAGCCTCTTTATGAGAAACGGGAGATCAAGGAGATACCTGAGATCTGGATTGTAAGAGGGGAGACTAACAGCTTCAATAAGATTCTTGATTTGGTTACGAAGGCGAGGAAGGAGATCATGTTGGCTATTCCTACGTTGCCTGAAGAACAATTACCGGATATTCCTGATTTCAGTGTTAAGGTCTTCAATTTTCTAAATAGCCTCATGGATAGCGAGATAAAAGTCAAAATATTGACGACTGATGAGATGAGACCAGTTATTGATGTGGGTGATCTTGGTGTCGCTGAGATTAGGATATGTGATAATATGTTTGGTGGAGGCGTAGTAATTGATGGTAAGGAGACTATATTGTTCCTTGATCTCGTGCATCCCAGTGGTCCTGATACTGCTATATGGAGTGACCATGAGACCCTTACAGGTATTGCTAAGATCTATTTTGAACATATGTGGGATAACGCTGAACCTTTGAAGCCTTAGATGGCTTATCTTCAGCTTTTTGTCTCAGCATAACGAGACAAACCCCCGTGTTTTAACCATCATTACCTGTAGACTTATACAGGACATGAGTTACTGCAAATTGATGAAAAATTACAAGCATTTTCTTACTACTTTACCCTAGGGTATTTTGCAAGAAAATGTCTTGTAAAAACCATGATTCCCGGGTTTCACTGGATCAATGACTCAATATTACCTGCTTCAGCCTCAAAAACTCCCAAAGCGGTAAAAGCGATCTTCTCTCTGTCAAACATCATCTCTGCGACTCGCTGAATATCATCATCAGAAACCGAGTCAAGCCCAGAGACCACCTCTTCAATTGTCCTTGGTCTACCAAACCTTAACGTTGATACCCCCAGATGATGCATACGCTGCCTGTTGCTCTCTGAGCCTAAGACAAATAACCCAATGGTCTTGTGCTTCACAGTCTCAAGCGTCTCTGGGTCAAGTCCCTGCTTCATTTCTTCTAACTCTCTTAGAATGATCTCAACGACTTCTCCAAGATACTTCTTGCTGGTTCCAGCAAAAACACTGAAGGCGCCTACATCAGATAGGCTCTGATTATAGGTGTAGATGTTGTACACAAGTCCTCTTTTTTCTCTTACTTCCTGAAACAGTCTACTGCTTGCTCCAAGTCCTAGATAACTTGAGATGATTGATTGCGCTGCATAGTCATTGCTAGCATAGGGTCGTCCCTCTGTGGATATGCTGAGCTGTACTTGTCCAGTATCACGAGGGATGTATTTTCTTCCCGAAAAATACTCTGGTTTACAGCGATCTTTTGCATGTTTACCCCTACCCTTTTTGCTTAGATTTTCTATGCTAGAAACCAGGTTTTCGCGGTTAACTGCACCTGCAGCTACAACGATCATGTTTCCAGCATAGTTTTCCTCGTAATAGTCTCTGATGTCTTCTAAAGGCATCTTAGAAATTGTCTCGCTCGTTCCAAGTATAGGATGCGCTGCTTTACTACCTCTCCAAATATTCTCAGCGTACAAGTCGTGAATCAGAGTAGCTGGATCATCATGTGCCTGCTTTATTTCCTCAAGTATGACCTGCCGCTCCATCCCGATATCAGGCGCCCTGAGCAAGCTGTTCTCCAACATATCGAATAATAGCTCTGTTGCGGTATCTTGGTCTCTACTTAGTATTCTAGCATGATATGCGGTCATGTCTCGATCAGTGAATGCGTTTAGGTACCCTCCACGGTTTTCAATTAGTGAAGAAATTTCCTTAACTGACCTAGTCTCTGTGCCCTTGAAAAGTAGGTGCTCTAGGAAGTGACTGCATCCCCATAGGGATTCCCCCTCATCTCTTGAACCTGTATTGACCCATAGTCCTAGGCTTGTTGATTTTGCTGCAGCGTTGTATTCAGTGATAACGCGCACCCCGTTATGCAACACCTCATCTTGTAGCTCAAGTGGCATAGTGTTTTCATCCCCTCATACTTGGCGATGGGTTAAAAACTTGCGTCTTTACAGCGTTTTTTATACAAAATCGCCCCAAAAACGTCATGGATAGGATTTATGTCCAAGTGATCAGAGGTGCTTTATATATAAAATCAAGGATCAGGAATAAACGGTTAAAAAACATCCGCATAGGATGTGTTTTTTGCGTCTTTTGTGTATATTTTCAGATCGATTGTTTTACGCCTTATGTATAAGGTACCTTCAAGATTATAGACACAAATTATGTCCACGTTTTTTCTTGGTTGCGAGAAAGACCGATAACCATTTTCTTGGTGTGAAACGAACTTAGGGGGATAGAGTCGACAATAGTTCAAGCCCCATAGGGCTCAGTGAAACGTTATAGTTTTTCCTTGGACTCAGCCCAATAGTTTGCAGTATTTTTCCGCGAAGATCAAGTGGAATTTCACTCAAAATGTATAGGGTATTTGATGTAGATTTTTCTTGGCATTCTATGAACTCTACGATTCTCTGAACGGTAAATCCAGTTTTCTCTGATAAGGTCATCAAGTCCATTTGCTCTACAGAACTCAGTGTACGTAATAGGCTTAGATGAAAGGATAGCAATTGAATCTTTTCTAGGTCTTCAAAGCTCGATTCATCTAACTCTGGGAACTTTGGGATCTCCACGGTTTTTTCCACGATCTTTTCAACAGTATTTGTGACAACTTTTTCCACAGTTATGGTAGGGGTATTTCCCTTGAAAACCTCTAGTAAACTTGATGTTTCTCGTCCTTTAACTGGAATAAATGATAAAAAATGGGGGGTTATTGTTAATATTGGGGTTGTATAATGATATCAAGACTAGAGCTTACAAGGATTGCTGAAACGAAACATCTAACGGTTAGGAACGCAGAGAAAGATTATCTCCTCGAGCTTTTGTTATTTGCTTTATCAGACTGTCTCTTATACACATCTCCGAGCCCACGAGACCTCTCTACATCTCGTATGC
>CALGBN010000036.1 GCA_937877765.1 Candidatus Bathyarchaeota archaeon
TTATTATACAAAAAGAAGCTAAAATCTCTATAAAACTTCTAAAATTGGTTTTATACTATCTCCCTTTATGACAACATGGCTGTTTTTCGCAACTTCTTCAGATTCGGGGTTAAAAGATATTGCCAACTCGACTTTTTTAAAAACACGAATATCATTAAGTCCGTCTCCGACTGCAGCACAATTGCTTAGCGTGTATCCATGTTTCCTTGCAAAGTTCTCTAAAATTCCATCCTTCTCATCAAACCTAACCTTCACAATAATATCTCCAGTTATGATACCATCCTTAATAACAAGCGTATTGCCAACCACATAATCAAAACCAATTTCGTATAGTCTATCCTTTATAATATCAAGACCACCAGTTATAACAACTAACATATACCCCTTTTTCTTCAACTCAGAAACAGTCTCTTTTAAGCCGTCAACAAAAGGAATTCGATCAATAATCTTCATGAAAGCCTCATATGTTATGCCTTTCCACAATCCAGTATCCAACCTCGCCCACTCGTCATAGTCTATTTTCCCTTGGAAGTACCACTCCTTGTAAGTTTTTGCTTTTTCCCAAACTCCTAACTCTTCATGAACATATTGCCACATACTTGCTGCCTTAGTTAGGGTTCCATCTAAGTCAAACATTATAATCTTCACTCTCTTAGCTTTCTCACGTACCAAGCTTCTGTCTACGTTATAAATTACCTCTGACATCTTGTATCATTCCATACAGCTTTAAACCAAGTAACACCTAATCGAATAAAAAATTTCCTATTATTATTTACTTTCTTTTTTAAAATCTATTATGAGATTTTAATATAAAAAATAAGAATTTGTTAAATAACGAAATAGTTAAATCATGTAATCATTATATTATTAAATATAAGATTATGTTGTGATAGAGATGTCAAAATACGCTACTATCACCATTACACGTAAAGTAAAAAAAATACTTGAGAAAGAAAAAGAAAATCGCAATTGGAGCGAGTTCTTACTCTTTATATATGAAGAATACAAACGCTTGAAAATGAAAGAATCTTTTGAAAAACTACGCAATCTGCTCTCTGATGAAGATCTAAAAGAAATAGAGAGGTCATATAAAGAGTTTAGAAGGAATTTTAGATTGAGGTAACAATGATGCTGTTTGACACATCTATAATTATTGAGATGTTGCGGAAAAATATCTACAAGCCAGGTGCAATATCAATTATTTCTCTTATTGAAATACTTAGAGGTGTGGCAAAACAAAAAAGAGAAGCAGTCAAAGAAGTTTTGGAAAATGCATTTGAGATAATAGCTATAGATAACGATATTATTTTAACTTACTGTGACCTCTATAATCATTTAAAAGATAAAGGAGAATTATTGTCGGATGCCGATCTTTTAATAGCAGCATCGGCTATTGCAAAGAGACAAAAGTTAATTACTAAGGATACTGATTTTAGGAGACTGAAAAAATATGGGTTGTCTTTGAGTTATGAACTCTAGTGGATTTAACTAATAATTAGTCTATCCATGAAGTGTTTCTTGATTTGGAATTTGCTATTAAATGCTTTCTCATTGATATTTTATTTGCATTAAGGTTCTCATTACTGTATTTGAAGAATACTTATTTTAATAACATAAATTTAAATACCTAAAAATAAAGAAGCAGTTCTCCTTGTCTAGAAAAAGAGCTACCTTTTAGCGTAGATTTTCTTATAGACCTTGGCTTTACTCAGTGTCCTTTCATGTTCTTTAACCATGTAGCTGTGCTCTGCCTCCTTGCATTCACGCACTGGTTTGGCGGGCATACCGAGTACAAGCTGGTTCATAGGTATCTCTGATCTGGGTGATACCAAGGCGCCTGAACCTATGATTGATTTTGCTCCTATCTTTGCGTTATCAAGCACAATAGCTCCAATTCCCACGATACATCCGTCCTCGATTTTTGCGCCGTGAACAGTAGCTCCATGACTAATGATTACGTCTTCACCGATCTCAACAGGGTTGCCTGTGGGTGCCTCGATCAAGCAGTTTTCCAGTACAGTAGTTCTTGCTCCGATAACTACAGAGTCATCATCGCCTCTTACAACAGCGTTTGTCCAGATGTTTACATCCTCGCCAAGAGTAACGTCTCCTATTACCCATGAGCCGGGTGCGAGGAAGACGCTTGGATGTATTTTTGGTTTCTTTTCCTCAAACTCAATTACACTCAAATGTTTCACCGAATAAACTACAAACCAGATAAGTATGTGAAAAGGATAGCGCTAGCTCATCTCAAGCATACGCTCAATCGCTACACGAGCACGACCAGCAATATCCTCAGGAACCTCCACAACAGGCTCCTCACCTACCAGCGCCATATACAGGTTCTCAAGGGTAATCCGCTTCATGGCGCCACAGACCGCGTAAGGCTTTGCTTCAAGGAACCGTTTATCAGGGTTCTCGCGTTGCAGCCTTGAAATTATACCTTCCTCCGTGCCTACTATGATTGTCTTTGCCGGTGTGGTCTTGGCTCTTTTCACCATTCCACCAGTGCTCAGCACGTAATCGGCTCTTTCTTGGAACTCTGGTTCACATTCTGGATGTGCCCATACCTCTGAACCCGGGTTCTCAGCCTTCAGCTTAATGGCTTCCTCACCGTCGCCAAAGAATCTATGAACGCGACAGTGACCGTCTTCTGGTACAAAAATAAGCTCCACATCGGGTACTCGTTTCTGGACATAATAGCCTAGGTTTTTATCTGGTCCAAAGATAACCTGCTTAGCGTCTAGTTTCTTGACGATTTTATCCGCGTTTGCAGATGTGCATGTGACTGTTGCCTCGGCTTTCGCCTCTGCGAGGGTGTTTACGTAGAGAACCACTGGTGCCTCAGGGTACTTTTTCTTCGCATCAAGCAATACATCCATACTAAGCATATCCGCCATTGGGCAAACCGCCTTGGCGTTAGGAATAACCACCTTCTTATCAGGATTCAGCACTTTTGCGGTCTCAGCCATGAAATCTACACCACAGAAGACTATCATATCAGCGTCTTCTGCTTCTTGCGCTTTCCTGCATAGCTCTAGGCTGTCTCCTAGGAAGTCTGCTACTTCCTGTATCTCGGCTACCTGATAGTTGTGTACTAGTAGTAACGCGTTCTTCTGCTTCTTTACTTCGATTATCTTTTTCTGTAACTCGTTCATCAGACCATCTCAATCTCAAACTTAACATCCAGACTACAAATACTATGTGTCAATGCACCAAGACTCACCACATCAACACCAGCCTCAGCGTAATCACCAGCATTCTCCGCCGTGATACCACCAGACGCCTCATAAATGATACCCTTTCTATGCCCAAGCTTATCCAACTCAGCAAGATAAGCCTCGATCTCCTTTGGAGTCTTGTTATCAAACATGATTATATCTGCGCCAGCCTCAGCCGCCTCCACAGCATCAGGCAGACTCCTAACCTCGATCTCCACTTTATGGGTGAAACTGATGCCCTGTTTAGCTCGCTTCACAGCCTCAGTGACACTGGGAACAAGCTCCAGGTGGTTGTCCTTTATTAAAACACAGTCATCCAAGCCGAACCGGTGAGGATCACCGCCCCCATGGATAACCGCCCGTTTATCAAACTCCCGTAGTCCCGGTAAGGTCTTACGTGTTGCCGCAACTCGTGTCACTGGGTTACGCTTAGCTACGTCGTCAACGATTGCCGCTGTCTGTGTTGCGATACCCGCCATACGTCCAACAAGGTTCAAGGCAAGACGTTCACCCATCAATAGTGCTCTCGCTGAGCCATTGACTGTAAGCAGTGTTTTCCGTGCCTCGGTCTTCTGTCCTTCAACTGTGTGTATCTCGACTGTGCATCCGAGTAGTTTGAAGACTGTGGCTGCCTCTGCTAGTCCTGAGACTACGCCGGGTTCCTTGTAGTAGAATTTACCTTTGGCTTGTTGGTCCTCGGGTATCAGTGTCCTGCTGGTGATATCCCCAAAACCAATATCCTCGTCTAGAAACTCCTTGATTCTCTCCATGAGTCTATACTCATTTTCCATATTATGCCGCTTCCAGAGTCCTATGTTGTTTGATGCTCAAAGCAGCATACCATTTAACATTAACGGGAGAAAAATCCTATAAACAAACAAACCCACTCAAGAGTGACACAAAGATGCCAGATTATCGAAGATACCTACTGGAACAAGGCACAGGAGTAGACCTCCACGGAAGAGACGAGACAAAAGCAGCCCAACGCGCAGTAAAAGACGCCATAAGCCACAGCAGCATGATAGGACTAGGCTCACTATTCAAGATCGACAGCTTCAAAGAACTAGAAGAAGCCCTCATGGTTGACGTAACCATCGCAGCCCCCAACCCAGACACGGTAGACGGAGAAGCAGTCCTATCCACGCTACCAGAGGGAAACAGGAGAATCAACATCATCAAAGGCGGAATGATGTGGCCACCGGAGAACCTTGACCCAGACGCCAAGAGTCATGATGTGGTGATTGTGAACGCGGTTATCGTTGTCTTGGTTGATGTTGAAAAGGTGGAGCATAAATAACCACCTCAACTTCCAGTTTTATATGGCACTCTCTTATAGGGTAGAAGCCTGTTCTACGACCATATGAACGCCGAGGTTTTCTACTTCACGGGAACCGGGAACACGTTATCCGTTGCACGAGACATAGCGGAGAGAATTGATGGAAGACTAGTGCCCATCGTCTCAGTGTTGGGAAAAGAAAAGGTTCAGACAACATCGGAAATCATTGGATTCGTCTTCCCATTGTACCACTTTGAGGCACCTGAGATACTTGAAAAAGCACTCACAAAAATAGAGAACCTCGAAAACAAGTACATTTTCGCTGTCGCCACATATGGACTCATACCCCTTGACGCTATACAAAAGTTCAAGGCATCAGTGGAGAGAAACGGAGGAAACCTCGCAGCAGGATTCACAGTCAATATGCCGCACAACGGACTAGGCTTCAAAATAACTTTTGGCGTTGAACGTGAACAACTCTACAGGGATTGGAGAGAAAAACTACCAACAATTGTTAATACTATCCAAAAAAGAAAACAGGGCGTATACGAGAAAAGCAACATCCTCAAGGACTTCGTGTTTTCTGGTTTGATGTTCAGAGCATTACCAAGCCTCATCAGGGTACTCGGCGTTGTAGCTGTAGGGGGCTGGGATTCAATTTCGTTTAAAGCTGAAGATGGATGCAACGGGTGCGGAGTCTGCGCACAGGTATGCCCAGTTAATAACATAATTTTGGAGGAAGGCAAACCAGTGTGGCTTGATCATTGTACACTGTGTTTTGCCTGCCTTCAATGGTGCCCAAAAGAGGCTATACAGGCGGGTAATCTTACAACTGGAAAAGAGAGATACCATCACCCCTCTGTTACATTACAGGATATACTAGAGCAGAAAAAACCAGATTCTTGATGGCACTGAGCGTATTAGCGTCAAACAAATGCTGTAGCACTTCTTTTAGCTAACTATCCTTGACCGTCTCTCGGTATACATATATTCACATATCGGGGATATTCAAGGGATCAATTTGGTATACGACTTTGATACAAAAATCGACAGAACCTCAAGAAACAGCGCCAAATGGACACTAATGAAGCAGATCACAGGCATGGACGACCTGATTCCACTATGGGTCGCCGACATGGACTTTGCAGTAGTTCCAGAGGTAGTTGAGGCACTAAAAGAAAGAGCAGCACACCCAATATTCGGGTACACAGCATTCACAGAAGGCTATTACACAGGCCTTATCAACTGGATGGAGAAACGCCACGGATGGAAAGGCGTAGAGAAGGACTGGATACTATGGAGCCCAGGCGTAGTAGCAGGCTTTAGTATCGCAATCCAAGCATACAGCCAGCCCGGAGACAAGATACTCATACAGCCACCGGTCTATTACCCATTCATGAACCAGATTCGTGGAACAGGACGCCAGATCGTAGAGAACCCCCTAATCGACAAGGGTGGCTACTATGAGATGGATTTTGAGGACATGGAGAAGAAGATCGATGACAGGACGAAGATGATCATCCTCTGCAGCCCCCACAACCCAATCGGAAGGGTCTGGAAGAAGGAAGAGCTAAAGAAACTAGCAAAGACTGTCTCTTATACACATCTCCGAGCCCACGAGACCTCTCTACACCTCGTATGCCGTCTTCTGCTTGAAAAAA
>CALGBN010000037.1 GCA_937877765.1 Candidatus Bathyarchaeota archaeon
GCTAAGTAGGGTAATGGGTGTAACGAGGCTACGCCTCTACTCAATCATCTCACTGATAGTCTATCTCGCTGGTTACATTTACCTTGACTCACCTTTCATAGTCTCATCGCAGACTCTGGGTACTCCACTCGCAATCATCGGCGTAGCGATGGTGGGGATCGGAGCCTTACACCTTCACCGTTTCATAGGCAGGTATCCTAGAGAGGCTTAACAGTTGACAGAGCAACTCAGCGACTCCGAACTGCCGCACGTGAAGGAGATCGACAGGCTCATCCATGAGCCGGCCAGGCTCCTCATCATGGCCCATCTCTACATGTTGGAGGCCGCCGACTTTCTGTACCTCATGAACCAGACGGGCCTCACATTTGGCAACCTTAGTGGACACATGACGAGGCTGGAGGAGGCTGGATACATAGAGGTGGAGAAGTCCTTCGTGGATAAGCGGTCTAACACGCGGCTCAGCCTCACGGATGCTGGGAGAAGTGCCTTCGAGGAGTACAGGAAGAGTATGAGGGGGCTCCTCGCTGGAGGAGTATAAATAAAAGATTATTTAAAAAATCTATATCCTTGAAGTGAAACTAAATATTTTGATGCTGTGGAAAAGGTTGGGCAGGCTACTCATTATCCCATGTTCTATTAGTGAAAACAATATTTAATCAATTAATTAATTTTATATGCATTAGCAATAAATCCATATATTCAAATGTATATTAAACTATAATGTGGTTTCAAAGAAAGTCTATATATCACTAGGTTTGATTTTAGTGTTTATATTCACTATCACCTATTTCTATAACCCCAGTTACCACCTATTGGATGAGCAACAGAAGACCGTGGTTAAGATTGGGAAAGATTTTCTGATGGAAAAGGGAAAACACCCAGGAAAATATCTACAAATAGAGCTGGGTATGATTGAGCCAAATTTCTGGCTTACAACCGAGCTTCGGTACTCTCGACCCGAACTCAGGGAGATAAGAGAATGCTGGGTGATACGTTATAAAAAAGGACAAGGATACATTGAGGTATGGGTTGACTCCAATGATTTAATCGTCGTTGGTGGAGACGAAACTGCTGCTTAACTCCGTCAAGTTCCTTAGATAAGAAGGCTCAACATCGGATTTCATATCACATTTATCATTTATGTCAGTGTGAGAAATTCAATATCAGCGTCACATGTAGCACGAATATTGAATTTCACACAATATTACAAAGAATTAGGAGTATATACTATTTTAAGTTGTATTGGATATTTTTTATCATGAGCAGTACCCAGTGGCGTTGTACAAAATGTAATACAGTTTTCCATCCGAAAAATAATGAATATAAATGCCCAAAATGTTCGAGTCATGCTACATTGCCTATTAATAAAAAATATAAAACAACATTAAAAGAAAAAAATAACATACCAGAAAAAGAGGTATTTTGCCCAAAATGTGAGACAAAAATGATAGAAGGATATATGATCGAGCCAGATACGCCACTTAGTTTACTGACACTGGGTGCGAATTTACATTGGTCTCGCTATATTGACGGAAGGATAACCTCTAGAATATTTTTATGTACTTATGCATGTCCAAGCTGCGGTTATACCGAAACCTATCTAGTTGACCCCGAAGAACTGCAAAAAAACTTGAGAACCATCCTGAAACTTAAATCTCACGCAGCAAAACGACTTGATAACTATGACTAACTCAAACCTTCTCTAGGTGAGCATTGGAATTCAGGTATCCCACATAACAAAGAACACCTCCCGCCTAGAATTTTTTTCCGCAATACCAAGTAGCATGACACAACCCCCAAAAACACGGGAACCAGACAGCCTACCCCTACTGCCTGCTCAAATAGATCAGTATGATACCCGCCACCGTCGTGAACAAGTCAGGCAGGAAGTTGAAGTAGCGGACAACCCTGATGCCACCAGCCCCACCCGACACCGTCAGCAGCACCGGGTTCGTGAACAAGCTGTAGCTCAGCAGAGCCCCAGAGAGAAACACCAGCCCCAGCGTGAACCCCGCCTTCGTCTGCCTGTACATGTCCACATACGCCGCGAAAAGATAAACCAGCAAGATGACGTTCACAGCCGAGATCAGCGTCTTCCCCCGGATATAAGCCGCCAGCTGGCTGCTCACCAGCCGCAGGCTCTCATAGTCCAGGTCCTCCAAGTTTGGGTCCACCACGATCCTCTCGTCCTCCAGCAGGCTGTACAGTATCCTCTCCTCGTCCAGCAGAAGGCTGTCTACGTTGCTCTGGACACTCAC
>CALGBN010000038.1 GCA_937877765.1 Candidatus Bathyarchaeota archaeon
ACTTGGAGACGCCCCAGAACAGCGTAGTTTCCATCTTGATCTACGTAAAAAACCGTGTCCTTAACGTTTTTTTGTATACACCTTCGTATACGGAAAAGGTGATATGAATAATCTCAAATTCTTCTAAAAATAATATGTTTTGTGAAAAATAGTCTCTACTATTATCTCTTCCCAATAATCGGGTTGATACCTAAACTATCCTATATATCCTATTATGCGTCAACAGAAGTCCAGTTCGCGTTAAACTATTTTCGATTCGTGTTCATCATATTTGGGTTACTCTAATGGTGGGTCTATGACAAGAAACCACGACACCTGTTTTACTACATTATTCTAAGCATAATCTGCATAGGATTCGACGTCAAAGCCTTTCCTCGTCCAGTTATGTAGCGATACTTAGGCTCTCGGTGGATTTTTATCAACCACTGCTATATCTCACTCCATGATCATCGTAGTATCCGGGCTCCCCAGAAGCGGAACCAGCATGATGATGAAAATGCTGGAAGCCACAAAGATACCAGTACTCACAGACGAGATAAGAGAAGCCGACGAGGACAACCTAAAAGGATACTACGAGGACGAACGAGCAAAAACACTACACAAAGACAATTCTTGGATCAGTGAAGCCGAGGGCAAAGCCGTCAAGGTAATCAGCTACCAGCTACCACACTTACCGCCAGAACACCAATACATGATCATATTCATGGAACGCAAGATCGAGGAAGTCTTGGCAAGCCAACGAAAAATGATGAAACGCAGAGGCGAACCAGAAGACGACATACCCGACTCAGTCATGGCGGGAATATTCCAGAAACACCTAGACGACACAGCAGCATGGCTCAACGAACAGCCAAACATCAAGACCCTCTACATCAGCTACAATGAGACACTGGACGATCCAGAGACAAGCGCCGAACAGATCGCAGCCTTCCTAGAGCGAGACCTTGACATCGAGAAGATGATGCAGATCGTAGACCCCAAGCTCTATCGTCAGCGGAAATAAGCTTCAATCGCAAGTATTTTCCCTTCAAAACACACATTTCTCCCATGTTATCAGGACTAGATGGAGTAGCGAAACTCCGAGACCATAAAAGAAAACGATTCAGCAGTTATGATCGAACAGGTGGAAACAAGGATTATATTACTGTCAAGGCCGGGGAAACCGAGACCCTAGCCGAGATGAAAGGCCCGGGCTGTGTCAAACATATCTGGGTCACCATCAGAACGGACGAGGAATGGTATCTTAGAAAACTCGTGCTCAGAATGTACTGGGACGGCGAAAAAGACCCAAGCGTCGAGGTACCCATTGGAGACTTCTTCGGCATCGGACACGGTATTACCCAAAATTATGTATCAGCGCCTCTCCAGATGAGCCCAGAGGACGGCAAGGGCTTCAACTGCTGGTGGCCAATGCCCTACAGCAAAGGCGCAAAGATTACAATCGAGAACCAGGGAGAAATGGACGTAGCCAGCTTCTACTATTATGTTGATTATGAGGAGTGGAAGAAATCAGAGGAGGGCTTGGGTAGATTCCACGCCTACTGGAACAGACAGAACCCCACAGATGGAACCAGCGACAAGGGAGTAGATAACCGTGAATGGATGTTCATGGGTGAGAACCCTGTTGGTGAAGGAAACTACCTGTTGATGGAGGCAGAAGGCAAAGGACACTATGTAGGCTGCAACGTAAACGTAGTCAACCTACGTAAGACAGACAAGTTCAACTGGTACGGAGAAGGAGACGACATGATCTACATCGACGGTGAAAAGACCCCGAGCCTCATAGGAACCGGCACCGAGGACTACTATGGAATGAGCTGGTGCCCCACACAAGAATACTGTGCCCCTTATCATGGATTACCTATCCCCGGAGGTAAGAACTGGAGCGGCAAAATCACATGGTACAGATACCATGTAGAAGACCCTGTCTACTTCGAGAAGAGTATCAAAGTCACCATTGAACATGGACACGCTAACAAGAGAAACGACGACTACAGCAGTACAGCCTACTGGTACCAAACAGAGCCCCATAAACCCTTCATTAAACTACCAGACGTAACTGAAAGAATCCCGAGGAAGTAAAATGACGTACCTCATCGGCACCGACATAGGCACCATGGGCACCAAGACCGTCCTCGTAGACACAGAGGGTAAGGTGCACGCTGAAGCCTTCAAGGAATACGGAGTAATCACCCCAAAACAGGGATGGGCTGAGCAGTGGCCAACTCCATGGACTGATGCCGCTTATGCAACCATCAAAGAAGCTATCGATAAAGCCAAGGTAAACCCCAATGACATCGCGGCTGCATCAATAAGCGCCCTCTATGGTGGAAGCGGAATACCCGTTGACAAGAACTATGAGCCTATTCGTCCCTGTTTGATCTGGGCGGATCGACGGGCTACTGATGAGTGCCGGTGGCTCAGGGAGAACATCGGCGTCGATGAACTATACAGGGTAACGGCGAACGTCATCGACCCATATTATGGATATACTAAGATTCTCTGGATAAAGAA
>CALGBN010000039.1 GCA_937877765.1 Candidatus Bathyarchaeota archaeon
GGATCATCTTGAGGAGATGAGCGCGTGTTTTTTTAGAAAGTGCTTCGAGTTCGGACACGGTGAGCTTTTTATTCATTTATCCACCAGCGGAATTTGCTATATCAGATATTAGCATGTGTTTAAAGGCTTCTTAAAACCGTCTATTGTGGCCTCTAAAGATAAATTGGAAATTAACACGTTGATGTCAAGGGGTCTCATAGATCAACTGGACCTTGATCACTGTCTCTGGGTCTTGTAGAAACTCCACAAGCTCCTTTGGAATATCAACCGCTGCTTTATCACATTGAACCATCAAGGTTCTTCCACAAGTATAGCTACTTTTCCTCGCAACCATATCTATCTCATCAGTATAAGTTAGCTCAGAGTCTCCTCTACCAGTAACCTCAAACACATAGTTTCCGGCTTGAAGGCTGAATGTTATTCGTGTTTCTGGTTTTCGGGCTGCTTGTTTGATCTCTGATGATAGTTGTGCTAGTCCGGTCTCTGCATCTACCGCGATTATACAGTCGCCTCGTGGTGTAAGGTGTGACTCTACTGTGGTCATTAAGGTGGTTTTGTGTCTTGATCGTATGTTGGGGTGTCCTTTGGCTCTAAACTGGACTGTGTGTCTCATCTTCTATATTTCCAGTAAACGTATCAAGGCTAATTTTATCTTGTCAATGATCCCGTCACCATGAGTCTCCTGAGTCTTGTAGAGCTTCAGCTCTTCAATGGTTATCCGAATATCCTCGGAGATCACATAATAACTAAAGACCCCCAGCAAAACACCGAGACTCAGATACCAGCTAAAAGCATTAATGAAGCGCCTAGAGAAATAGACCAAGACCATGGCGAATAATGCCATGTGGCTACGTCTCAGGTTCGACTTGTGCCTATATAGGAAGGTAAGCATCTCGCTTCCCACATAGCCTGCGCCTAGACCCATGAGAAGAGGCATGTTTAGTAGGGCTCCTATTATGCTGAGGATAACGCTTACCATGCCTCCCGGGTACTCGATCTGACGGTTGAAAGGTATCTCGGTACGTGTATATGCTCGTCTTAGGTACCGGGTTTTGCCTTGGCTTCTAATACGCCAGCTTAGGTTCCAGTCCTCTGCTCGTTTAGCACCTGTATACCCGGGACTAGCTAGATATGCTTTCTTGGTGTATGCCATGTTTGCACCTTGGAATAAACCAAAGGTTCCCTGCATTATGGCGCTACACCAGCAGTAGAAGCTGCTCAGCGGGTTTTTGTTAAGTGGCCTGAAAGCTCCGCCTACCGCTGCAACTTTGGGGTCTTGGAAGGGTTTGACTAACTCCTCTATCCAACTCTCAGGCGCGATACAGTCTGCGTCTGTAGTTACTATTATATCGCCTGTGGCTTCTCTTGCGCCTAGATCACGCATCTCGGCTAGCGTAAAACCCGGTCTGATGAATACTTTGTCACAGTATTGTTTTGCGATTTCTTGGGTACGGTCTATACTGCCGTTGTCGACAACTATGAGTTCGACTGGGTGGGTTTGGCGTCGTATTGATTTTAGACACTCTTCTATGATTATTTCTTCATTGAGTGCTGGGATAACGACGCTTACTTTCATTATGGGGGCTAGGATTTGGTTATGGATTATATAGTTTTCCACTGGTTGTATGTTTGTGGAAAAGATTTAAGTCGGGGCATGTTATCCTTTGGGGATGCTGGGCTGGTGGTTCAGTGGTAGAATGCTTGGTTGGCAATCAAGAGGTCGGGGGTTCAATTCCCTCCCAGTCCACCACTATTTTCTAGCATCTACTAGCGAGTATTTTAGAGATTTTTCTAAGAATATTTGTAGAGCTCCAATAATTTCATACTATCAAGAATTTTTCCCATTTATTCTCGTCAATTGTGTGTTATTGTAAACGTATGAAGAGACCACACAAATATTTCCTTATTATCCAATTCAAAAATGCAAATAAAAAATTAATAGGAAGACACGCGTTTGAGCATAAACCTCCGGTCTTATACACCTCTTTTACATGAAAATCTGTTTCTGGTTCGATTTTTAGAAATATGACTTTTCAGTGTATTAATTAGATTGATTGAATATCTAATGGTGCATAGTATCTGGATAGTATTGTGGTTTGATAAAATGGCTTCAAGTTTTGATGTCGTCTGGAATAGAATAAGGCAACATAAAGGAGAGACATTCACTACAATAAGGGGGCTTAGTTTTTCATATAGTATTCTTGGTAACTGGGTTGTGATATCAGATACTGATTTTAGGGTCACTAAATCCAGCTTCGAGAACGCTTATCATGAATTACCTGTAGAGTCTCCGGATGGGTTTGGTGTGGATGTTCAAGGTAAATATTTCATATATGCAATTCTTCTAGACAAGAGGATAGTAAAGAATCAGTAATTTTCATAGCTACAAGCATGAAATGATACGTTTGAACTGAATAAATTCTGATTATTAAGTACAGTATGACGAATTGTACATTCACTTCATCATAGAAGTGAACGGCTTTGAATACCCTTAATGGCGCCCTCTATGATTTTATGGAACGCTCTGATAGTCACACCATCAGGATCATCCACAGTAGGCATACTAGCCACACCGAGACAAGCCACACTAGGATATGCACACATTACCTTCAGGCATTCAGCAAGTTGTTCACTTGAGAACCCATTTGGCTCAGGCGTGGCATGCCCTGGCATCTCTCCAGGGTTCAAAACATCTGTATCGATGTGGATATAGATCAAGTCTGTTATCAGAGATAATTCGACCATTGTTCATATCAGTAGAATAAATTATTCTCAAGTAATAATAAACGCTATCTATTACTCTATATTTCACAATATTTTCTATAAACTATTTGGATTAAATATATATCTAGACACTGTTTCAATATCCGAGGTAGCATTAAAAATGCATGAAAAATACTTGTTTTTACTCCAAGGAACAGCCTTTTTCTTATTGGCCACATCTTCAATCATATCATTAAGAATAGACGATTTTTCTGGCTGGGCGATCAACCTAATACTTGCCTTAATGGTAATTTCAGCCGGAAACCTCTCTTAACATTTACCCACACGTATTAAGAAGATAAACACGCATTTCATTATTCCTCAATCAACACTGTAAATTGAGTTGTTCCTGAATTCTTTTGTATATCTAATGTAGACTTGTTTCTATGCGTAAACTTGTCCCAGTTCTAGTTGTAGTGGTTATCGGATTATTTGTCGCTTTGAATCTGTTTGGAGGAAGTCCGGGGACACCTATTGACCAAGATAATACAGAGATTCCCGAAGAAACTCCTGAAGAAACCACGGACGAGCCTGAATCAACACCAGTTGAAGAACAAGAAGAGGAAGTGTACATTCCCCCTAGTAGATACTCCAAGATTCCGGATGATATAGTAAAAATATATCCAGAAGATGATCTTAATCC
>CALGBN010000040.1 GCA_937877765.1 Candidatus Bathyarchaeota archaeon
CTACACCGTCTAATTCGTCGGCAGCGTCAGATGTGTATAAGAGACAGCATACTAAGAGACGTACACGGAATCCCACTCGTAAAACCCATCGTAGGACACGGAATCAGAAAAGTTCTAGAAGAGGCAGAGCTAGCCTCAGAGATACCAGAGGACCTGTATGACTTGATGGTTCGCGCAACCGGACTCCGGAGACACATGGAGCGCAACCCCAAGGACTACAGTAACAAACGTGGCATGCGACTCACTGAGAGCATGATCTACAGGGTAACAAAATACTACAAGAAGAAAGGCATGCTGCCCAGAGACTGGAACTATCGCAACGAGATAGTTACCATCTAGATCCGGCAATGCCAGAAGAGGATTTTTTTAATTCCTTTAACAAAGCAGTTTCTATATTTAACAAACACATTGAACAGGATTCTTTCATCAGACTAGTCACGCATAATGACGCTGATGGATTAAGCAGCGGTGGGATAATGGCTTCCGTCGCTATTCGCCGGAAGGCTCGTTTCAAGATCAGCAGCGAGAAGAAACTTGATGACAAACTTATCGCACGTCTCGTGGAGGAGAAGCCTGACCTAGTTATTTTCAGTGATTTTGGTAGCGGGTACTTGGATATTATCGCTGAGTCATTGAAGCAGGATGTTATCGTTCTTGATCATCACTTGCCTATGGATTTTGAGGCAGAGAACATTGTACACATCAACCCCATGCTCCATGAATTGGATGGAGCACGAGCGATAGCAGCATCAGGAGTCTGCTACTTCTTCGCCAAGGCAATCGACCCAGAGTACAAGGACCTAGCGTGTCTAGGAATCTTGGGAGCATTGGGAGACCAACAGGATAAGGGTGAACGTAAGTCCCTCATTGGTTTGAACACTATCATCGAGGCGGAGGCTGTGGAGAATCATCTGTTGGACAAACAGGTGGGTTTGATCTTCTATGGCTATGAGACGCGCCCAGTTGCCAAAGCTATCGCATATACAACTATTCCATATATTCCGGGACTCAGCGGTAACGAGAGTAACTGTGTAGCGTTCCTCAAAGAGATCGGTATAGATATTCTCGACGGAGATAAACTACGAGCCTTAGCTGATCTTGAGGATGATGAGAAGACTAGATTGTTCAGCGCATTAAGCAATCATATGGTGAGCAGCGGATGCGCCTCAGACTCCATACATCAACTTATTGGCACGATTTACACATTCAAACTTGAAGAACCAAGCACCTCCCTAAGAAGCGGAAGAGAATACGGGAGCCTGTTGAACGCCTGTGGACGCATGAACAAACAAGGCGTAGGACTAAGTGTGGCTATTGGTGACCGTGAAGAGGCTATGGTGGAGGCTCAAGAGACTCTAGAGCTTTATCGAAGGACTATTGGTGAGGCGTTGGATTGGGTTCAGATGAATGATAAGGTGGAGGAAATGAACCACATCTACGTCATCAAGGCTATGGACAATATCAACGACACTGTGATCGGCGTAGTATCAGGGATTTTACTCAGCCAAGGGATACTCAAGAAAAAGAAACCTATCATAGCTACGGCTGTTAGTGAGGAGGACCAGCTTAAGGTCTCGGCTAGGGGCTTAGAGGAGCTTGTTGATCAGGGTATTCATATGGGGAAGATTATGCAGGAAGCCGCTGAACAAGTTGAAGGCGGAGGCGGTGGGCATGATATTGCTGCTGGGGCGTATATTCCGGTTAAGAGTGAAAAGAAGTTTTTACGTGAAGTAGATCGTCTCGTTGGGACGTTTTTTGATAACTAGTCGATGTGTTCTTATCCGCGTTTAATGCGGCGTCAATTTCATTGATCATCTTATGTTGATCCTCGATATCAGATGAAACGGTTCTGGGTATGAACTTAACATATAAACACAGGGAATCCATTGATGGTTTATGCCAGAGACAGAGAGCAGCACAAGTATAACCATCAAGTACAAGGACAGTGCTACGGCGCGAGCTATACAAAAGTCAATAACGCCAGATAATCTGGGTGCTCCTGATGGCATGCATATTATTGCGTCTGTCAAGAAGAATATACTTGAGATAGATATCGTCTCAGATCGAAGTATAGGTAGTCTCGTAAGCACTCTTGACGACTTGCTTAGCTGTATTCAGGCAGCTGAGCGCACACTAGAAGAGGTCTAAAAGGAAAGAACCTTATCGCTTTCCTTGATCCAAGTAGCAAGTATCTTCATGCTTCCTCGTTTTACGCCTTCTACTAGGTCTGATTCCTTGATGCCTCTTGCATCGATACAAGCACCACAGGTTTTTACCTCAACGCCTCTTTTAACCAAGGATTGAAGCATCTTTTCCATGTTATAGTATCCTTCTGGGGTTTTCTGTCCTTTTTTCGCGGATAATACAGAGTCTCCCATGAGGAATACCCTGACAGCCATGCCTATCTCGTCTCCTACTGAAGTGGAGGCTAGCCTTAGGGCGTTCCATGGTTTCTCGATCCCATAGGGAGCATCGTTTATGATTATTGTAAGCATCATGGCACAGAATATGGTTTATACGGGTTTATTGGTTTCTGTGAGCCGGTTCTGTCAAAACCTATATATGATTGCATTGCATGTACCTGTCACTGAACTAGGAGAGAAAATGACAAATTGTCCAGAGCAACTAGGGACAAATGGCGCCGTAAAGAATGGTACGACATAGTCCTACCACAGTACTTCGGTGAGACCAAAGTAGGCGAGACACCCAGCGACGATGAATCCAAAGTCATGGGAAGAGTCTTTGAGACGACACTTGCAGCGATTACAGGCGACTTCAGTCAGGAATACATGAAGATGTACTTCCAGGTAGATGAGATCGAGGGACATACGGCACGGACAGTATTCAAGGGTCACGAGTACCTTAGAGACTATCTTAGGAGCCTAGTTCGTAGGCGCAGCACAAAGATAGACGGATTCTTCAGGGTCCACACAACCGATGGCTACAGGGTTAAGGTAGTTGTCACGGCTATGACTCAGAGCAGGATCAAGACAAGTCAAGAGTACGCTATCAGGAAGATTATGCAGACTATCGTTGAGGAGAAGGCAGCAAATCTAACCTTTGACCAGCTTGCACACGAGATGGTTCTCGGTAAGCTAGCCAGCGATGTGTATAATCAGGCGAAGAACGTTACCGCATTACGTCACGTTGGTGTCCGTAAGAGCGAGTTACTTGCACTACCCCACTAATTCTATTATCAATATTCTTATCCAGACAAGGGTCTGGTATTCATTATCATGAGTATCACTGATTTCGTTGGAACATGGCGTTTACAATCTGTAGAGACCCGTAAAGAAGATGGTAGCCTGCACCGTCAAGGCAAACGTAAGGGCTACTTGATCTACAGCCCAGAGGGATACATGGGGGTCTCTTTCATGAAGGAGGGACGCACCGAGTTCGCCTCCGGAGACATCAGAGGAGGTACCGTTGATGAGAAGATCGAGGCATTCAACGGATATATCTCCTATAGCGGCAGATTTGAGGTCAAGGATGACAAGGTTATTCATGTTATCGAAGTGAGCCTGTTCCCTAACTGGATAGGTGAGAGACAGGAGCGTTTCTACAGCTTCGAGGATGATACCTTGACGCTGAGTACACCGCTTCAACTGGTGGGTGGAATGATGCTCAGCTCGCATCTCGTATGGGAAAAAGTAAGAGATTAACCTCTCCAGACCCGCTTGAAGAGCCTGTAAAAGTTTTCACCGATGATGCCTTTTACCTCAGAGTCCGAGTAGCCGCGAGCCACCAAGCCTTTTGTTAGGTTTGGCATGTATCGTAGCCATCCGTAGCCCCAGTCCTTGTCCAAGGCGGGGAAATAGGTCTTGTCTATGTTTTCTGGGTGCTGACTGATGTACGCCATACGGTCCAGTGTGCTGTTGAAGTCTACGTCAGAGCCGAACCCAACGTGTTTAGCTCCTACTAGGTCAACAGTGTAATCTATCTGGTCTATGATGTCGTCTGTTAGTGTGCTTTTTCCGGGTTTCTTAGCGAAGAAGGGTGTTATTCCTATGACGCCTCCTTTCTCGGCGCATGCCTTGATCTGTTCATCAGTCTTAGCCCGACGTAGCGCGTAATCTGTCCAGCCTCCGTAGAACATGTACTTGTTATTCCATTTCGCAAAGTCGCTGAGTTCTCGTGGTGTAGAGGCTCTTGGTAAGGTGTGTGTGAAGCTTACTGGGTCTTTACTGTGCTCGATGGCGTCCATACTGCTAGGGTCACCAGTGTGACTCAGGTCTACTAGGACACCTAGTTTGTTCATCTCTTCAACAAGAGCAAACCCATAGTTGCTGAGTCCAGCCTGTTTCTTCTCGCTGCATCCATCACCAGCACTGTTCCTATAGTTGTAGGTCAGCTGGATTATCCTGATGCCGTAATCATAGGCGATCTTTAGGAAATCAACTGTGCCTTCTAGGAACTGGCTGTCCTGTGGACCAAAGATTACTGCGAGTTTACCTTCTTCCTTTGCTTTTTTAATATCTGCTGCTGATGTTGCGATGAGTGCTTTTTCTTCGCTGCTTTTCGCCCAACTGTGGTAGCTTTTGAGTTCCCTTAGTGCTTCTCCTAGCTGGGTTCCCATGCAGACTGTGGCGTTTGATGCGGTTATTCCTCCTGCGAGTAGGTCGTCTACCCAGAGGTCTTCGCCTACGTAGTCTGTGTATCCTACTTGGCTGGCGTCGATTACTATGGCTTCTTTGTGTAGTGCGAGGGCGTGGGCTTCCTCGTCTGGGGTTAGGTCTTTGAAGCTTCTCATGTTTGTCGCTATTTGATGCCGATAATAGTATTTATGGTGTATTAAAACGGGCTTAACGTGACGGTTTTCAACATCATATGAGAGTGAAAAGAAGCCGTTTTAGAGGCTATTTCATGGAATAACCCCGCTTACAGCCTTTACGGCTCCACCCCCCCCCCCTCTCCCCTGTTAGCCGCTATACATGATTCATGTTTCGTATTTCCTGAAGACATATACCTAGAGTATCAAATCTGTTAAGATAGGAGATTTAGAGAGTTTAACCACAAAATTGTTTTTTATATTCTCTATCTAGAATCGTCATGAAATTATGGAGATTATTTATTACTTCATGCATTAGTGACTCGTTTATTGATATTTGATCGCCTATCTTGTATGAAGAGTCTTTAACTCGCCTCATAAATTTATCATCAATTATTCCTTCATTATGGACAAGAACATGTCGTATATTTAGAATTTCATTTATATTGTCATCATAATTGTGTATGTCAGGTGGAAGCAAAACGATTCTCTTCTTAACGCGTTTTAATTTTTGATCCATGTATCTAATTGAGTGATTAGGCGATACAACTTCAAGTACATCATTGATATAGAATTCAAAAAGTGATGCACTAAAAATGATTGTTAACATCAAAAAATTTCGTGGAAGCTCAGCATGATCATTTACATATTCCCTCTTCTTTTCGTTAATTAGTTGCACCAATTCAGGTTCAAGAATTTTTATTTTATTTGCCTTTACATTTCGAGCGAATCTATCTAGAAAATTGGCTCGTTGAAAATCATGAAAAGCTTGGACATTATTTTGTGCTGTCTCTTATA
>CALGBN010000041.1 GCA_937877765.1 Candidatus Bathyarchaeota archaeon
AGGCAATAATGATGGGCGGCGGAATCTGCGCCATCGGCTTCGGCGAGGGCAGCGGAGGAACCAAGGTAGAGGACGCGGTCAACAGGGCACTGGACAACCAGCTCCTAGACATCGAGGACATTGGTGTCGCACGCGGAGCGCTCGTTCACATCGAGGGCGGTGAGGATATGACACTGGAAGAGGTCAATAGGGCTGGAGAACTCGTCTTGGATAGCATCAATAAGGATGCACGTGTAGTCTGGGGTAGCAAGATTAACCCAGCGCTTGACGGCAAGATCAGGGCAACAGTTGTACTCGCTGGTGTAGAGAGCCCATTCCTTTTGGCTGAGAAGAAATCAGTCACAGTGAAGAAAGCTAATACTGCAAAGAAATCAAGCAAGAAGAAAGCTTAATCCCCAAATTTTATACAATTTTTCTTATCGGTAAGACGAGTCTGAAAGTAGTTCCTTTACTGCTTGAAGACTTTACACTCAACGAACCACCGGCTGTCTCGGCGGCGTTCTTACAGAATGCAAGTCCTAACCCACTGTGTCCTTCCTTAGTGCTGTTGAATGGCTTGAATATAGTCTCTATTCTTTCTTCTGGTATGCCTGAGCCTGTATCGTTGATGTCTACGTAGACTTCTTCTTTCTTGGCTGTAATCTTGACTCCTAGTGAGCCTCCTCCCGGCATCGCTTCAACTGCGTTCTGTAATAGGTTGTCTATTATTCGGGTGAAGATATCTTCATCTATCTCGACAATTACTAAACCTTCATCGTATTGGGTTTTGAGTCTGATATTGCGTGGGAAGTGGTTTTTCTCCATTATGCCCCGTACATTTTGGTTTACCTCGACGAATCCCTTGATTATTGTAGACTCAGCTATGGTCTCTCTGATAAGTTCGGACACCCTTTGAGCTTGGTCTGCCTTCTGGTCAATGCTTGCTATTGCTTGAGGCAGCATATCTGGTTTTAGTCTGAGAATTCCAGTGGCATTCAGTATGCTTAAGATGCTTCTTTGAAGATCGCCTGTCACCAACATGTTGGCTCTTTCAGCGTTATCCAGTACACCAAGTGCATAGTCAAGACGCTCTTTCTTCTCGTTGTTTTCTCTATCTCGGAGAGACTTTGTTTGTATCCTGTTAAAAGCAAAAGCTACGTGATAAGCGAGGGTCTCAAGTAGCTTGCGGTCATCTTCATTGAACCCGTTTCTCTCCGTGCTTTCCACGTTTAAAACAGCGATTGTCTCATCGTTGAGTACAGCGGGTACAGCAAGCTCTGAGCTTGCATCTGTGGCTCCACGAACAAAATCACTGCATTCAGAAACATCAGACACCAGTATACTCTGAGATTCCCGCGCAGCCTTTGTAGTAATACCCGGACCCGTGAGAGGCATATTCATCTCAATAGTCGGAGCGCCTCTTGTACCCATTAGGACAAGGCGTTTTCCTTCGACAACGTGGAATGTTATTGCATGGTATTCAAACACTGATTCCATTATGTCGAGAGTTGTCTCGGATATTTCTTGTGTCGTTGATGCTGTTCCCAGTATAGTAGCTTGTTGGTAAATGGCATTGAGTCTATCCTCGTTTCTCTTCCGTTCTGTAACGTCTCGAATAAAGCAAAGATATGCTTCATCGCCTCTGTAGTTGGTCTTGCTTATGCCAACCTCGGCGTTCTTTATACTTCCATTAATGGGTTTGTAATTGACCTCAATTACATAGTTGCCCTGATCATCGAGACTCGGTGGGAAAATCTTCTCTGTCTCATCTATGAAGAACTCAAAGACATCCTTTCCAACACATTGATCTGGGCTCTCAATGCCCATCAGCTTACAGGCAGCCCTATTCATGAAAGCAACCTTATTCTCTACAATGATTATTATGGCGTCTCTGCTCTCCTCAACTACCTTCCTGTATAACTCCTCTGTGCGGCGTTTCTCTACAGTGTGTTTGATGCGTTTCGCCAAGACCTGATAATGAGTTGGCTCAGTCTCTTTGCGTAGATAATCGTCTACCCCCGCGGAAAACGCTAGTTCTGCTACTTCTTCGCTGCCTTGTCCGGTGTAGAGTATGAATGGTACGTCGCTTTTTTCTCTAACTTTCTCAGCTAGCTCGATGCCATTCATCTTGAACATCTTATAATCGCTTACTATGCAGTCGTAGCCTTGTTTTTCTTGAAGCTCAAGGGCTTCCTGTGGGTCTGTTACTGAGTCGATCTCTACGTCGTTCTCGATTTGTTTTAAGAATAATTTTGTGAACTCGAGCTGGTTTTCCTCGTCATCAACATGCAGAATTTTAAGAGGTTTTTCACCAGTCATATTGTTCACAGTGATAGGTATTATGTGAATTGTTATTGGGGTGTTTATAGTTAATAATCTTTGGAATATAATTTATTTCTAGCTTGTATTACACTCTTTTGATATTTTGTTTTCATCTTTATGTTAATTTGTTCTTAATATTGTATTTTTTTGTACTATTGAAGAAAAACACTCTTTTTTGCATCATTATACTGAGATGATTTTAAGTTCTTGAGACAAAAACCTCTGTGGATAAATATAAAAACCAAACACCAACCCCATTAAGCAATGCCACCCAAGAACCAAATACTCCCGGCAATAATCGCACAAAACCAAAAAGAACTCACAACAATGCTCAACAAGATACCCTTCGCGGAAAACATAATGCTTGACCTCATGGACGGAAAATTCGTTGCATCCTCATCACTGGACTTTCCAATGAAGCTACCTGAAGGACAGCAATACCAACTTCACATGATGGCTGTAGATCCCCTAGGACGCATCAAGATCATACCTCCACAAGTAGATACCGTGATAATCCATGCTGAGGCCCTCGACAACATAGAGCAAGCCATCGCAGCAGCAGAGAAACAAGACTTGAAGCTATTCATCGCGTTAAACCCACAAACGCCAGTATCCACAGTGGAACCATACCTAGAGAAACTCAATGGCGTACTAATCATGTCAGTAAACCCCGGTCAATATGGAGCCAAGTTCCTCCCAGAACAATTAGCAAAGGTAAGAGCCCTTCGCGAGAAATCAAAGACTATCAATATCGAGGTTGATGGGGGAATGAGTGACAAGACCATTGGTTTAGCTGTGGCTGCGGGTGCAAACATGATAGCCAGCGGCTCATTCATAATGAAGAGTCTAGACCCAGAAGCAGCATACAATATTCTACACATGTTCTTTGAATAAGGGAGGGGGGGGTGAACGCGTTTAACGCGAAACCAGCCTTCATTCAATGAAAAAAGCTTGAAAACGGCTTATTTTTGATCCTGATCTATACAAAAACGCCGGTTAATCAGTACCAAGTTAGAATGGCCGCTAACAGGGGGAGGGGGGCGTATATCAGACGCATTATAGGCTTAATTTTTGAGAAAGAAGCCTAAAAATACGTAATTTCTAATCCAAATATGTACAAAAACGTACTTCACGAAACCGGTATGATAGATTTTTTATCATCAAAAACCAAATAAATGGAGTCATGGCGAAAAAAGGACTCCCCGTAGTAATGGAGGGACAAAGAATCAACCTCCGTGTTTTTCGCCGCTTCTTCTACCCCATCCAGATGAAACACATGGACAAACAATTCATCGTATACTCAGACACCAAACGAGAAACCGAGATCAACTACAACAGAGCCGAAGACTACGATCTAGACGACCCCTTCAACAGAATAAAACTCATCAGACTCGCAAGAGCCACCAAAAGCCTCGAATTAAACCCCAAAAACCCCCAAGAATACATCATCACCGTATGCACAAACCGGGAACTCTACGAGCCCCACGCAGACGAAATAAAATACATACCCTTTGACCCAAAACGCCTAGAGCCACTAGAAGACAGAATCAAAAAAGAACGAAGAAAACTTGACTGGGATGAACGAATGAACCCTAGTGATTAATACGCTCAACAAGCTCATCAAGAATAGCATCAAGATTCTCTTTAGGCACTTTTATGCCGCTTGCACGTTGATGTCCGCCGCCAAAGCCATCATACTTGACTCCAAGCTCCTTGGAAATATCACCAAGATGCTCCTTGAGGTCTTTCTCGCCTCTGAGACTCATGTTATAGTAGTGCTCGTTTGCCTTGTAGCTTATACCTACATCGACACCAAGTGTATCGATCAACAGATTTGACAAACCTCCAGTACTATTATCTCCAGAAGCCTCCATTAAAGCCACCCTGCCAATAACCCGAGCATTATCTGGAATAGCTTCCTTGATCCGAGTCATCTCCTCAAGACTCTGGATCGCTTTCTCTACAACTCCCTCGATTCTATGTGGATAATTGTACTTACTGAGTTCATCCATGACGTGTCTCTTGAAATCAATACTCCTGTCTCTTATACACATCTCCGAGCCCACGAGACCTCTCTACAGATCGTATGACGTCTTCTGCTTGAAAAAA
>CALGBN010000042.1 GCA_937877765.1 Candidatus Bathyarchaeota archaeon
GTGAGAATGGTGCCCATTACTTTTTCCCCTAAAAGGGCAGATTTCACACGGTTCTCAACGTTAGCGTTAAGAAAAATCACCTCAGTGCCCGCCTCAACAGCTTTCTCCGCCTCCTTGAGCTTGCCAAGCATACCTCCGGTTACATCAGTGTTCGTGGCTCCTCCTACTTCAGCAGTCATGTGACTGAGCGACACTCTTTCCATCAGCTTTGCATCTGGGTCTAGTTTAGGGTTAGCTGTGTATATTCCATCGACGTCTGAGCCGAAAATGACTCTTTTTGATTCTAGGTCTATTGTTAGTCGTACTATCAGCTGGTCTCCTGATAAGATAGCGAATCCCTGTTCAGTGTCAAGCACAGAATCACCGTACATGACAGGAATGAGCCCAAGCTTCAAACAACCCCTGACTATACCAAGGTCTAAGTCAACTAGTCTTCTGTTCTTGGTCACAAGCATTGATGATGCGCTGATACCGAAAGCGGGCACTCCAGCCTCAAGCAAAGTATCAACAATTATCTGATTAAGACGAGTCATGGATTGATGGGTCTCGCTAAACCCGATTAGCTGATCACTGGTTTTCAAGCCCTCTGAGATATTGTATTTCTTTGCGACTGGGTGACCGAAGCTACCAGCACCGTGAACAATGATCAAGGGTTCTTTTGTTGCGGATATTTCCTGTGCTAGGCGTTTGATGTTTTCTGTGTGTGGTGAAAAATATTCGTCTTTATGTGTGATTACACTTCCACCGAGTTTAAGAATCTGCATCTTCCTCTTCAACCCACTTACTCTCTACGCCGCGATCAGTTAATGAAACCCTGTATGATTCACTCTTTCTACGTCTGATAGCACGCTCAATGTCAGGAATATCAGGCTCCTCCGCCAATGCAATCATGCAACCTCCACCGCCTGCTCCAGTGAGTTTTGCGCCTAAGGCGCCATTGTTTCTTGAGGTATGGCAAAGTATCTCTAGCTTCATTGTGGATACGCCGATAGATGATAATAATCCGTGGTTTAGATTCATCAGGTCTCCGATTCGATAAATATCTGCCTTCATTAATGCGTCCAGACCAGATTCAGCGATCATGCCCATTGAATCAAGTATCTTGCTCATTTCTTCTGGGTTTCGCTCTTTTAGCGCCGCTACGTTTTCTACCATCTTTCGTGTTGAACGTTTTTTCTTGCTATTCCCTATGATAAAAGGTATATCGTGTTCTAGTTTGTGGCGTTTGATGCCGTTCTCCTTGTCATAACTCATTACACCAGCGAATGTAGAAACATTGTTATCAACACCACTGGGTTTACCGTGAATGATAGTTTCCCCTTCAAAGGCGAGGTTTGATATTTCGTCTTGCTTCAGGTTAGCGTCATATAGTCTTTCCATGGCTGCAACTGTGGCTACACAGATAGCTGCGCTGCTGCCTAGACCTACGGCTATAGGTATCATGCTGCGTACCTTGAGGTTTGCACCGCCTTCTACTCCAACGTATTCCATGGTTTTTTTCGCTGCGACGTTCAATGCTGCGAGGTTTCTACCACGCCAAGCTCTTCCTCGAACAGGATAATATGTATCGTCTTCAAAGTATCCACTAAAGCCGAGGTTATCAGCGTCTATGAATATCTTCTTATCACTGCGCTTCTCCGCGTAGACGTTTGCGCGTCTATCAATAGCGAGAACTACAGCTGGTTTTCCATAGACGACACTATGTTCACCAAATAGTATCATTTTGCCGGGTGCTGAGGCTTCAACGTGCATGTCTTTCAGTTCCTTGTTATCTTAGCTGACGCGTATCCTACTACTGCGTAGTTATCTCCTGTAATATCTCCACTTGTATAGTAAGAAAGTACCTCTCCTTTTGTGGCTCCATAGAGCTTTGAGTACACCATTGTAGTACTAACTGGTCCATAACCACATGTAGTAATGTGATGCTTTTTCACGGATTCCTGAAGCTGTTTTTCGTCCAATGTTTTGATGGCGTCTATAACATACTTGTCTTTCTTGTTTGAGGTTTGTTTTGATTCCTGATGATTCAAGTCCGTTGATGCTATAACCACTATTTCCTTGTCCTTTGATGCCTCAAAAATGGCTTTTCCTAGCTCCTCGCTGACATCAATGTCTTGGTATCCCATGCAGATGGGTACAAATTTGAACTCGGGGTAGATAAACTGGAGAAATGGTAATTGAACCTCTATGCTGTGTTCTCTGATGAAAGCTGATTCATCACTTTTAGCGGTATGTGAATAATCAATTATCTTCTCCGCTAGTTCAGAGTCAATCGAAACCTCTCCAAGAGGCGTAACCCATTTCCCTTCACTCATTATAGAGATAGGTGTACCCCATCCTGTATGATTAGGCCCAATAATTACAACTGTCTTCGGAGGCGTCTGCTCACCAAGAGCCAGATAACTATGTGAGGCTGCGGGTCCTGAGTACATATAGCCTGCGTGGGGACAGATAACTCCAAGAATATCTCGTTTAGATTGGTGTTCCGGTAGTCTACCTGCGCCTAGTCGGTGGTTAAAAGAATCAATAATCTGTTTTTTTAGTTGTTCAGGTGAGGCGGCATAGAAGGCGCCTGCAACTGCTGGTCGCCTGATGGCCACATTGCTCACCTAAAGGGTGGTTTCGAAGTCCTCGATGGTTTTTCCGAACTCTCCGCTAACTGGGAGTGTACCTTTCTCTCTGAGGATTTCCCTTGCAAGTAGCCAGAAGACTATTGCTAGGCTTCTTCTTCCCTTGTTGTTTACTGGTATTACTAGATCGACATCCTTTAGGCTGTTGTCAGTACTGCATAGAGCGATGACTGGGACACCGGCTTGACCTGCTTCTTCGACGATCTGTTGATCGGCTAGGCTGTCTGTTACGATGACTGCCTGTGGCTCGAAGAAGTCATTGTATTCTGGGTTTGTGAATGAGCCGCTTGTGAATCTGCCTGTGTAGGATTTGCATCCGAGTACATCGCAGAACTGGTCAACCGGGTTAACACCATATCTTTTGCTGCTTGCTACGCATACCTTTTTGAGGTCCATTCGTGATAGGAACTTTGCGACGATCTTTATTCGTTCATTCATTTGCTCCATATCGAGTACGAAGAGCCCATCTGGGCGTACCTTGTAGATGAATGGCTCCATGTCTTTAGTCTTGATTCTTGTTCCGATGTGGACGCCTGCGCTTAGTAGGATTTCCTGGGGTAGGAGTAGATTATCGTTTACTTCAACTTCCATTGCGATTAGTTACCTCCTCTGAGATCGGGTACCTCTCTGTCTTCGTGGAATCTGAGTACTTCGTCGAGAATCTCTACGTGTGATAGAAGCATTCTTCGGCAACAGTACCTTGTAACGCCTAGATCATCGAGTACTTCTGATGGTTTCTCGCCGATCTCGACACGTCTATTGAAATCTTCCCACTTGTCTCCTATGACCTTTCCACATGAGAAGCACCGAACAGGGACTATCATTTTATTTTTCGCCTTATGTTAATTGCACTTGTAGCATTCGCTACCTGTGCGTTCTACCACCTCAACAATCGATGCTTGAATAAAAATACTTCTGCTAATGCACTTTTTTTCACTACTTTACTGCTTCAAGTACCAAGTGAATATGCTTTCAACACAGAAAGATAGACGGGATCAGAACCAATTGTTGAAGAAACATGATTAATTGCCATAGATATTGAGGATTTTTCCGTGCAGATAGCCTCCAAAAGGGCTATGTAGGCTTGATCAGTGTGCTCTAGGCATACATTTCCATCCCAACTCACGTAGGTTGAGGCCCCCTCTGAGCAAAACGCATCTGCCAAATCGTTTGTGACTAGTCCTTTGCAGCCCATCATCAATATTATGCTATTTGTGAAGCTATCGGGGTTGTACTTTTTGATGAGTTCGGGGCTTACAGCGAAGTAGTATGCTGAGGTTAGGCTTGGTCGTGCTTTGTGCACTAGGTCAGCTAATTGCATTAGTGAGTGGGATTCTGTTTGGTATTTTTCTCCTGAGAATATCCATGTTCTGTTATTGATACATGTGCTGTGAACCCTGAAGATATAGATATCGTGGTCTTTTGGTAGGTTTTTGAGTAGTTTTACAGTTACTTCTTCTCCTGAGATGTATGTTATCTTGTATCCGTTGTCTTTTAGTAGATTCATTGACTTGGTTTTGAACTCGGATTCTTCGTTTATTGGGTCGATTATTATGGCTGTTTTTGGGTTAGGTTTGACGCCCTGGTATAGAAGAAAAACAGCCACTATTATTAGTGGTATTATCAGTGATTTTCGTTTCAAATCACTATATTGAGAAATCCGTATGGTTTCACGCTGGTGTTTCCAGATAAATTGTTGATTGGTGGCAGCTAGAAGCCTGCTTTTTTCTTCAGTGTCTTGATGGTTCCTGATACCAACTTAACGTCAATACGCACAGGCGCATCATTGATCTCAGATATGTGAGCTAATACTGCCCGCATCTCGTTCAACCTATTATGGTTACAGCGTATGATCATGTTTTTCTCCTTGGGGTAAAACTCGATGAGTCGATAATTCATCTCTGTAGCGCCTTTAACACCGTATAGGAAATGGATTTTGTAGTCAATCGCCTTGTGTAGTGTATCTTCTGTTTGGTTTGTTTCTGATTCGATGTGTGCCCATAGGTAGCGGCGTCTCACTGAGCGTACTGGCATAGAATATAGAATGGGGGGGTGGGTTGAAATATCTAGTGATTCACACGTACCTTGATACCTGATGCGTCAAGCCTGCTGACCCCCAGCTCCTCGCGGATCGTATCGAGCATCTCTGTATCGAATATTGGTCCATCCTTGCAGACCCTGTATGGTCCTACTACACAGTTACCGCAGAGGCCTACTGCGCATTTTATGTAGCGTTCAAGGCTTGCCTGTATTGGTAGATTATGTTTCTCTGTCTCGTAGAAGACCTTAGCCATCATCAACTCGGGGCCACAGGTGTAAACATGATCGTACTCGTTTTCAGCCATGAGTAAAGCAGCGTACCCAGAGGCATACCCACTATAACCCATGGAGCCGTCATCAGTTGAGATAACTAGTTTCTCCTTCAACAAATCAACTAGCTCATCCTCAAATAACAGTTGATCACTGCTTCGGCCACCCAGAATGAATGTCGGTATGATTCCCTTCTCTATGAAAGCCTCTACAAGGGGATAGAGGCTGGCTGCTCCACTTCCTCCTGCTACGATTAATGGTTTCTCCCCTTTGATCTCGTAGCTGTTTCCATACGGTCCTCTTATCCCTAGTTTGGTGCCGGGTTGTAATGAGTCTAATATCTCTGTGGTGGGACCTACGTTGCGTACGGTGATACTGGATAATCCGTTGTGGTTGATGGTGGAAATGGACATGGGTACCTCGTCTTCTCCGGGAACCCAGACCATGAGGTATTGTCCGGGCTTTGCTGTCTGTGTTAACTCGTCTTTGAAGTATATCGTGGATATATCTACGGCTTCTCGACGTGCATCTAGTACGATTATTGTTCTTATTTCGTCATTCCCAGGCATGCGTTATCGACTCCTATGTTCTCATAGTCATGTGCTAATCCAACCATCTCAGAAATACTCGTGAACCCATTATTCTCCATATAACAAGTTATGCCGTCAGCTATCTCCTTGTAGACGTCTAATCCATGAGTCATCACAGCGGTACCAACCTCCAGAGCGGAGGCACCCGCCAAAATATACTCTATTGCGTCTCTTCCGGTGGTGATTCCGCCACACCCGATAACCGGTATCTTCACCGCCTGTGCAACCTCCCATACACATCTTAGTGAGACAGGTTTTACAGCTGGTCCGCTGAGGCCACCAGTTACGTTTGCTAAGATGGGTCGTCTTAAATTGATGTCAATCGCGATGCCTTTGGATGTGTTTACAGCTGTTATGGCGTCTGCTCCACCCCACTCCGCGGCGACTGCTATGCTCTTGATGTTAGTTACGTTTGGGCTGAGTTTGACGAATAAAGGTAGCTTGGTCTCATCCCGCACTGCTGCGGTCACTTTTTCGACGTTAGCCGCGTCAGCTGCGAGCATGCCTAGTTCTTCCGCGACATTTGGACAGCTTGCGTTTAGCTCCAAGGCATCTGCTCCTGCTCGTGATAGCTTGTAGGCTACGTCAGCAAACTCTTGTGTGCTTCCTCCGAAGAAGCTTGCGATGATAGGTACTCCCATTTTCTTTATTTCTTGAATCTCTTCCACAAAATATTCTACCCCTGGATTGGGCAACCCCATAGCGTTTAATGCGCCACACTCCACCCGTACCAGTGTCGGATTAGGATGTCCTCTGCGTGGCTCGGGTCCTATGCTTTTGCTGATTACTGCCCCTGCTCCTGAGTCGTATACTCGTTTCAAAATATCGGGGGTCATACCGAGGACGCCGGCGGCGTTCATAAGAGGGTTGCGAAGCTTTAGTCCAGAGATTTCTACGGCTAAGCTTAATTTAGACAAGGCTCCCCTACGTACTCAGCGAAGCCATTGATAAACTTTAGGGGATGACATTTTGGAGCTATACTTGGTTGAAACACTGACGGGAATTTACGCATTAGATACGGAAAACAAGGTACAGGTACAGCAGAACTGGGCAAATGAACCGAAGACTATCGCGAAGATATTGCGAAGGCTTCGCGAGGGAGATACTAGTGTCATCAGCGATTTGGTCTCAGAGCTGGAAAAGATACCTGATGTGAAGGTGATTACGCCGAATCAGGCTTTAGCGGAAACATTGAAAGAGAGCCTTGACGCTGAGAATAGTGAAAACATTGAGGCTGAGCGGGCGCTCAAGGCTGAACTCTTTGATATCGCCATGAAGAGCGGTTTAATCGAATCAGAGACAGATTACGGGTTATTGAGTCATAACGTGATGACTGAGATCACCCGAATGGAGGTTCATAATAGACTCTCAGACCGGGAGGCGTTACTTATTCCAGCTGTACAGCTTCTAGGTGAACTTGACACTGTGCTTAATGGTTTATCAAGTCGGATGCGAGAATGGTATGGCGTCCACTTCCCCGAGATGGGGCACAGGGTACGTGAGCACAGTGATTACGCTAAGATAATAATCAAGATGGGTGACAAGGAGAATATCACCGCCCAGGGACTCATGGAGATGACCCTAAAGAAGAAGGACGCGGAAAGGATCGAGGAAGCGAAAGAGACTACTGTAGGAGCCGATTTTGACGACATAGATATGAGGATCGTTCAAGAGTACGCTCAACGGACCCTAGACCTTTACCAGTATAGAGAAGACCTAATCTCATATATTACACTAGTATCAAACGAGGTAGCACCAAACGTAGCATACATCGCGGGTCCTGTGCTCGGCGCGAAACTCCTTGAGAAAGCAGGCGGATTGAAGCGATTAGGAATGATGCCATCAAGCACGGTACAGGTATTAGGCGCCGAAAAAGCCATGTTCAGGGCTATTAAAAGCAACGCTCGTCCACCAAAACATGGTTTACTCTATCAACACCCGTATGTGAATGGGGCTCCAAGAAATAGACGTGGAAATAGAGCTCGTAGTCTTGCCGCGAAGATAGCTATCGCTGCTCGTGCTGACTTGTTTAGTGGTGATTTCATCGCTGAGGAGCTTGTAGCTCAGCTTGTTGACTTCTAGGCGTCCTTGTTAAGCACTATTTGGATAGTGGATACGTTTCGTAGATCGTCTCCGTCACCCATCTGCTCTGTGCCTATGAGTATGTCTTCGATTTGAATGTCTTTTAGGAAGCTGCGTTTGCATACTTCTACGACGTCTACTGCGCTGCTGATGGCTCTTCCGCGCGCCATTACGTTTACTTTTGGTTCTCTTTGTAGGGCGGTTACTAGTGCTGTGACGTAGTTGATGACTGGCTTTGATCCGATGTATACGTTTTCCGTCATTGTGTTCAAACAGATGAGCATAGTATTCTACTTAAGCTATTTTTTCACTTGAAAGTATGTGTCTGGTTACCGTTATTTCATTATTCTGGGAGGGTTTTTACCCGAGACACTCCGTATTATTGATATGAAATTCACGTATATGCCCGCCAAGGAACTCATCATACTCGAAATGGTAAAATACACCTTGGAGCAACTAGCCCAGACAAGTGCCTTGATACAGGAAACAGGACGCCCAATGATTCTAAACTGGGCAGAGGGAATCGCCTTCTATCACAGCCCCATGCCTTTCAACACTAAGGAGTTATTGAAGGAGCGAAAAGATGGAAAGATTTACTGGGCTAGTGTAATGTACGCGGTGATGCCTATGTTTCTACGTTGAAAGTGGGGCCAAGAGATATTCCTGTAGTGGCTACACCAAATCCATTACTACAGCGAGCAGCTAAGTGGATAAAAGACAATATGGGCTCTATCGTTCACTTTTAGACTCTTTCTCACTCAAAATACCGATATAATCCACTTTCTTGATAACCAAGTTTTTCTCAGGCACCAAGCCACCTGGTTTAAAGATCAAGAACACAAGCAGAAGCAAGCCTAGTATCATGTCTTCTAGATAGTTGATGAGTTTAAGCCACTTTGTACCAATAAGCATTGGACCAATGGTCTGTTTTGAAAGATTCAGCCCCTTTATTATAGATACACAGGTTAATGCACCGATATAGCTACCGCCGTTACTTCCTAAACCACCGATTGTGATCATTAACCATGGCCAAAACGTGTAGTCTACTCTGGAGTACATATTGTACTGGACAAAACTGTAATAGAAGGCGAGTAATACTCCACTCATCGCCATCACTCCACTACCGAACATCATTACTTGGCTTCTGATCTGTGTTACATTTTTACCTGTACTCTGAAGAGTCATCTCGTTGTCTCGTACGCTTCGCATGAGTCGTCCGAATGGACTGTTCACCATGGTATTTATGATAAGATAGGCGAACAAACCAACTGCCAAAATAACTAAGGCCAAGATTACCATCTGCTCACCTTCATACCATGCGAAAAAGTTGGGTATAAACGCCCCAAGGGTACCTCCCGCGATAACCTCATTATTTGCGGCGATTATCGAGGTAGCATCACTGATTATAATCAGGAAGATCATGAGACGAGTAGCTCTCAGTCGTCCGCTGAGTTTTCCCAGCACCCATCCAGTTGCGCTTCCAAATAATAGAGCCATAGCTAGGCTGAATGAGAATATAGCTACGCTGAGTATTGGTTTATGTACGTAGTACGAGTTTAGAAGACTCACATTGGAGGGATTATCGTAAACCCAGTTTCCCCCAAAGACAAGTCCAGCTTTCCCTGCGATCCACATGCTTACCCTGAGCACAATAGAGCTAACAGTGAAGCTGCCAATTGCAACACTCACGTTACTACTCATGTTGGGAATACCAGCATTGCCGAACTGGAAGTTAAGAGCCGCCGCTATGATGACATAATGCCCGAAGAATACGGCGATATTGATGAGAACAATCTGTATTGGTTGTAACATGGCGAGTACCGAAAGTATATATTCCGGCACTCTCGGCGGATAAGAAACTTTGTACACCTAAGCCATATTTTTAAAAGCATGTAGACGGGCATACATGAAGAATAGAGGTTAACTCAATGAGAGACTCTAAAATTGATGAAATTTTCAAGGTGGCCAAGGATGAGGGAAGGAACTTCCTTTACGAGCACGAAGCCAAGAAGCTGTTCGCCATGTACGATATGCCGGTTACACAGATTCATGTAGCCGAGACAGAGGACGAAGCAGTAGAGGCAGCGGAGAGAATTGGTTACCCCATTGTCCTAAAGATCGTTAGCCCCCAGATTCTACACAAGTCTGATGCTGGCGGTGTCATCGTCGGTGTCGAGGATGAGCAGGGAATCAGGGACGGATTTAACAAGATTATCAAGAATGCGAAGGCATACAAGGCTGACGCAGAGATCACCGGCATCCTTGTTCAGGAGATGGCCCCCAAGGGCACTGAGATCATTGTCGGAAGCACCACAGACCCAACATTTGGTCCTACACTGATGTTCGGTCTTGGCGGCATCTTCGTCGAGATACTCAAGGACGTAAGCTTCAGAGTTGCACCGATCACGAAGACTGACGCGGCTGAGATGATCGAGGAGATCAAGGCTGTTAAGATTCTTGATGGTGCACGTGGAATGCCACCTTGCCACAAGCCTACTCTTGCGGACATACTCTACAAGACAAGCAATATGCTGATGGAGTGCCCTGAGATTAAGGAGCTTGACATGAACCCGATTCTGGCTTATCCTGACAGTGCACGCATTGTCGATGCTAGGATCATCATGTAAACCCGTTTTTACCCTTCTTTCTTGTTTTTTGTGACACTTCTCATAACTGTTACGCGGATGTTTCTAGAATGGGAAACGCATGAGAACAGAAAACAAGTTCATATACCCTTTACTTAAGATCATATTGGGCGTAATCTGTCTAATACTATCCATTGAATACGCTTATGCTTTCTGTGTTTATCAAGCAGCCAGCTTTGGTATAATGTACATTGGCGATACTTTGACTTGGTTTTTCTCAGGAGGGATACTGTTTACAGAGGGTCTTCAGAGCTATCTGGAGGTTCTTCGGGCGGAGATGGAGGAGGAAATACCGGTTCATCTAAGGGTTGATCATCGCTCTTAGAGCGTTTCCTAGATATCTTGAAAACATCAACTATTGCAATTAACACTATGAAAGCTATTGGAATCAAGGCAAACAGATCTCCCTTCCCAGTCAGCATATCTAAAATCTCAAATGTTGCTCGATAATTTTCGGTAAGTAATGTTATGCCGTTTGGTTTCTTTGATGAAACAGGGGGAATATTTGATACACTAGTACGCGTCTCTCCACTTTCCTCATATTTCAGAACAGCGGGCATATTGGTGTAAACCCCGGGACGCTCATATTGCATCTCATAAGAGAGGCTTACAGATTCACTTGGACTCAGTCTTGTCCAAGTCGCGGTATTGGATCCAGAGGAGAGAATACCATATTTTTCTGGGAAAACATCATCCAGCTCTAAATCGGTAACAACCGAGGATCCATCATTAGTGACTGTAACGGATACGGTCTCAGTGTCTCCGGATTTCTGGCTTATTTTCTCTACCTCGATTGTAGGTAAGCTGTAGTCTGGTAGTGTTATCCGCAGGTCTTGGGCATCAGGTATCATGCCTCCGGATATGTAAATCGGGATTATTGTGTTTAGATACATGTATAGGAACATGAATTCTTGGGAAGAGGAGTCTATATTGATGCTGAGATTGACAAATGGATCTGGGTCTGTGCTATTGGGACGTGCGACCGCAATTGCCCCAATGTCCGCTGATGATGAGAATCTCGGTGCCGAAATATCCAACGAGTCTGTTAGATCAAAGATATCGCCTGTCTCTTATACACATCTCCGAGCCCACGAGACCTCTCT
>CALGBN010000043.1 GCA_937877765.1 Candidatus Bathyarchaeota archaeon
TCTGAGAGCATATGATGGCTCAGGGCCAACAACAATACTTCTTGAATTGATACTTGACAAGCTTGGACTCAGTGATGCTGATGATATTATTGACTGGGCGTACTCAAAGGATCGTCAGCCAAGACACTTCGCCGAGTTTGTACCCCTGGTTAAGAAAGCCGAACGAGAGGGGGACCGTGTAGCAGCAGAGATCATGTTTGACGCCGGAGCAGAGCTAGGAAGAGTCACTCAGGCTGTGATCAAGCGGCTAAATCTCCGAGGCGGGTTCCCTGTAGCGTGTTGTGGCGGTGTCTTCCTGCAGCCTAACAGGTATAATGTTGCGTTTGAGAAGACTGTGCGTCAAGTTGCAGGGAGCTGTGCTTTTATTGAGCCCTTGTTTAGCCCGACTGTGGGTTCTGGTTTGTTGGCTTTGGAGTCTGTTGGTGTGGTTGTAGATGACGCTGTGCTTTCTAGGGTTGATGAGAGTTTGAGGTGTCTCGATGACTAAGCTAACCGAGGAGCGTAACCCTGTCTCTGTCGGGATTGACGCGAAGCCCATAGGAGAGATTCTCAGGATAATCAATGATCAAGACAAGATGATACCCTTAGCCATAGAGGCTGAGATTCCACACATAGAGAAAGCGGCAGAACATGTATACTCTACATTGAGAGAAGGCGGTAACGTATTCCTTGTGGGCGCTGGGACCAGTGGACGTCTCTGTGTCTTGGAGGCGTCAGAGATACCCCCCACCTTTGGATTACCGTCTGAACGCATCAGGGGAGTGATCGCTGGAGGAGACAAGGCAATCAGGTTCTCTGTTGAGGCAGCCGAGGATGATCGCTTAAAAGTAGGGGAAGAGTTGCTGGGTCTCGGCTTGTGCCAAGATGACATGGTTATCGGTGTAACGGCATCAGGTTCAACTCCATTTGTTCTCGGAGCAGTTGAGAAAGCTAGGGAGATTGGGGCAAAGACCGTTGGAGTATCTTGTAATCATGATACCTTGCTGTCGGAGATTGTTGATGTTGGTATCGGGGTGGTTGTGGGAGCAGAGATAGTAGCTGGCTCTACGCGTATGAGGGCTGGGACTGCTCAGAAGATGGTGCTTAACATGATTACCACGACTGCCATGATGAAACTGGGGCTTGTCTATGATGGATATATGGTAGGGGTTCAGGCATCCAACAGTAAACTCAAGGAACGAAGCAAGAGAATGGTATCCGCGATAACAGGAGCCTCAACGGAAACAACTTCAAAGGCTTTGGAGGCGTCCAGTTGGGATATCCGGGTTGCCATTGTGCATATCTTGACTGGCCTCAGCGTTGAGGAAGCCAAGAGGAGACTTGGTGAACAGGGTATCAGGGAGATAATAGGTGAGTAAATTGAGGGTTTTGAATGGCGTTGATATATTACTCAAGGAACCCAGAGAGATTCTAGGATCAGATCACTTGGGGCTTATCACAAACCCTACTGGAGTAACCATCGGACTGGAATCCACGCTGGATGTATTCTATGACCACCCAGATATCAAACTTGAAGCAGTGTTTGGGCCAGAGCATGGGGCAAGAGGCGATATACAGGACGCCTTGGATGTGTCAAGTCATGTTGATGAACGCACAGGGTTACCAGTGTATAGCTTGTATGGTGATCATCGTTCCCCAACAGAGGATATGCTTGATGGTTTGGATACACTGGTCTTTGATATCATGGATTGTGGGGGGCGTTTCTACACCTATGTGATGACCCTAACCCTCTGCATGGAATCCGCCAAGAAAAATGGATTAAAAGTTGTTGTGCTTGACAGACCAAACCCAATAAACGGTGTCTCAGTTGAAGGAAACATACTGGAACCAGACTACAAATCATTCATCGGGCTCCACCTCGTACCCAACAGACATGGGTTAACCATGGGTGAGTACGCCTCCTTCATCAACCGAGGCATCAAATGCAACCTTGAGGCAGTCAAGATGAACAACTGGAGTAGAAACCAGTGGTTTGATGAGACAGGGCTCCCATGGGTTCAGCCAAGCCCAAACATGCCTACACTTGACACAGCCACGGTTTTCCCCGGAACATGCTTCTTTGAGGGTGTCAATGCTTCTGAGGGACGGGGAACCACCAAGCCTTTCGAGTATCTTGGGGCTCCATATGTTGACTCTAAGAAATGGAGTGACCGGTTGGATGGTCTTGATTTACCGGGGCTATTGTTTAGGCGATGTTACTTTACGCCTACTTTTTGGCGGTACAAGGATGAGCGATGTGGTGGGGTGCAGGTTCATGTGGTTGATCGTGATGTTTTCCGTCCAGTTGAGACCGGGTTGTATCTGTTATCGACCTTGATTGAGCTTCACCCAGATGATTTTATGTTCAATGATCCAACCTACGATGAGCGCCGCCATTTTGATCTATTAGCTGGCACCGATCAGCTTCGAAAACAACTAGCTGATGGTCTACCTGTTGATGAGATAATGGCTTCATGGGAACCGGAGCTATCAGAGTACATGAAAGAACGGGAGAAACATCTCCTCTACGGGGAGCAAACACATTGAAAGTAATCAGGGGAAACCTAGTCACCGATTTAGGCATAAGAAAAGGGCAGATCGAGTACACAGACAGGATACTCTACGTGGGAGACCACAGAGAATTCAATGGAGAACTTGTTGATTACGGCGAATCCTTGATTGCACCCGGGTTCATCGATATTCATGTCCACGGTATGGCTGGCTATGATATAATGGACCCAGACCCAGAGAGCATACATCAAATCTCAAGACATCTAGCAACCAAAGGAGTAACAGGTTTCCTCGCCACCCTCCAAACATCATCCTATAAAGAAATAATCAAAACACTCAAACATGTCAGCGAAACCGAGACCACCGGAGCCAAACTACTGGGCTCCCATCTAGAAGGACCATACATCAGCCCAGTCAAGATAGGCGCACAAAAACAAAACCTACGAGAACCCATAACAAATGAACTAGACGATCTACTATGGGCGGCTAATGGAGGTCTCCGACTCGTTACCCTTGCGCCTGAGGTTAAGGGTGGTCTTGTGGCTGTCAAGTATCTAGTTGGTCACGGGGTATTAGTCTCGGCTGGGCACACTGATGCTACCTATGAGGAGGCTAAACACGCGTTTGATGCCGGTGTACAGCTTCTTGGTCACTGCTGGAACGGTATGCGTGAGCTTCATCATAGAGAGCCGGGTATCATCGGCGCAGGGCTAATGGATGACCGTGTATTGGTCGAGCTTATTGCTGATTGTCATCACGTTCACCCTGCTGTTTTAGGGTTGACCGTGAAACTCAAAGGCTCGGATAGGGTTATTCTTATCTCGGATTCCATCAAACCCGCTGGTTTGGAGCCGGGAAAACATATCTTTGATGATAGAGTCTACTATGTGGTGGATGGTTTGGTGAAGCTTGAGTCTGGTGTTATCGCAGGCAGCTCCATTGGTCTTAATGACGCAGTCAGGAACATGGTTGAACGGGTTGGCGTAAGCGTAACTGATGCTGTCCAGATGGCGTCTACTACTCCCGCGAGTTTTCTCGGACTCAACAAGGGTAGACTTGAAGTGGATTATGACGCTGATTTCGTGGTTCTTGACAAAGGATTCAACGTCCATGAAACCATAGTCGAGGGTAAAACCGTATACAGAGTTGAATAAGATGCGTGACCTTCAGAGACGTTTAACCGAACTAAGAAAGAAGGAGACCCGAGGCATCATCGGGTTGATGTCAGGTACATCAGCAGACGGCATCACAGCGGCTTACACCGAGATCACTGGAACCGGGGAAACAGCAGAGATAGACCTCATAGGCTACGCGACTTATCCTTTCACTGAATCAACCCGGGAACGTGTCTTCAAATTATTCAAACCCGGTTTAGCTACGGTTCAAGATGTCTGCGAGATGAACATTATGCTGGGTGAGGCTTTCGGTGACGCGGTGAATCAGCTCATCAGTGACCTCTCACTCACAGACGTAGAACTCATTGGAAGCCATGGTCAGACCATCTGGCATCAACCCGACCAAGGCGCCACACTTCAGATCGGTGAACCAGCGGTTATCTCAGCTAAAACCGGGTTGCCTGTGGTGGCTGATTTTAGAAAGGCCGATATGGCTGCTGGGGGAGAGGGTGCTCCCTTGACGCCTTACTTGGATTATGTGCTTCACCGAGATTCTTCTGAGTGTAGGGTGCTTCAGAATATTGGTGGAATTGCGAACCTAACTTATCTTGGGATTGGTGATATGGTTGCGTTTGATACTGGTCCCGGTAACATGATTATTGATGCTGTGGTAAAGCGGTATTACGGTGATACCCATGACGTTGACGGCGCAATAGCCAGAAAAGGAAATGTAAACCACGAACTACTAGATGAACTCCTAAAACACCCATTCTACAAGGAAAAACCACCCAAAACCACCGGACGCGAAGTATTCGGTGAACACTACGCTGAACAAATAGCAAAAAGAGCAAAAGACCTCGGATTAACCAATGAAGACCTAGTAGCCACTGTCACACAACTCACAGTCCAGACAATAATCGAGGCATACGAGAACTATCTTCCATCATTCGACGCTGTTTATGTCTCGGGTGGTGGGGCACGCAACCCAGTCATCGTGGAGGGACTTAATGCGGGGCTTGATGTGCCTGTGCTTGATTATTCTGAGCTTGGTTTCTCCAGTGAAGCCAAGGAATCTGTGTTGATGGCGTTGCTTGCTAATGAGTATGTGATGGGTACGCCCAGTAACCTTCCGTCGGCTACTGGCGCAGATAAAAAAGTGGTGCTTGGCTACGCTGCTTGGGTCTAGCGTGGAGAGTCTGGGTGCCACTTGAGCTGTATTTCAAGCGTCTTTTTCATACCCGTCTTCTCTAGATGCTTGACTATCTTTTTCAACGGCGTATGTTTGGCGATCTTTTTCCTCTGAGTAGCCATCCTGAGCAGCAATCTAGCCATCAGCATGGTTCCCTCCTGTAGGTTTCTCGGGTCCACTTTATCCATGCAGTCTGCAGTGGTGTGTCCCCATCCTCTTCCCTGTACTAGTTGCCTCATGCTGGGTTCCTCATGCATGTAGATAGCTGGGACTCCCTGCATTACGAATGGCCAGTGATCTGAAGCTGCGCTCATGCCTGTTCTGATGCTTGTAGGATACGCTACGTCTTCTAGGAACTCTTCGATCCATTGTTTCATCTCTGGTGGCTGGTAGACGGTGAAAGCCGCGTGTTTCATGCCATCTACATAGGCTAATCCGCCTAGCTCTAGGTTCACCATCATGGCTGTGTTCTTCATCTGGTCAAGGTGGTCAGCAACATAGCACTGTCTCTTATACACATCTGACGCTGCCGACGAATTAGACGGTGTAGATCTCGGTGGTCGCCGTATCATT
>CALGBN010000044.1 GCA_937877765.1 Candidatus Bathyarchaeota archaeon
GGTATCCACAGCGTACCAGATTTAACTGGACGCCTTAAGTTCGGTCCAAACGCCTTCTACGTTGACGAGATCAACTACGCTGTAGAATCCAAGAAGGAGCCATTCTGGAGAGACGTAGTCAAATACTTCCCCACAGTAGGACTCGATGATCTGCACCCAGAAATGGCTGGGATTAGAGCTAAACTACAAGGACCAGGAGACCCGGTAAGAGACTTTGTCATCAGACACGAGGAAGACAAAGGTCTACCCGGTTTCATCAACCTCGTAGGAATAGAGTCACCGGGATTAACCAGCAGCCCAGCCATTGCGGAGATGGTTGAGGGAATGGTGAAAGAATACTTAGGCTAGAAATTTTTTTGGCTCCTCTTGGAGCCCTATAAATAAATTATTGGGGTAGATACTCTTGGCAGCTGTAACAGTACCAGCGCTTGTATGCCTCGATCCATGTAGCGGGTTTACCACACTTGGGGCACATTGGTGTCTGACCAGCCTCCTGGGGGGCCTCAGCCTTCTGTGCTGTTGCTTTCTTAGCCGGTACTATTGTCGGTGAGAGTATCTCGCGTACAAAGTCCACAGCTGGGTCAAGCTTGATTGATGAGAAGATTGCCTCTCCCTCATCCAGCATTACCGTCCACAGAATTGGATCAGTCCGTATGAATGTGGCTCCCTTGCGTGCACGTTTTCCAGCATCATTGAATCCAAAAGAGGTAATATCCAGCTTGTTTATGGTCTTCATCAAGGACATTGCAGCGAATAGCCCGGGATCAGTTAGAGCAAACGCCTCAGCGTCCTGTTTCCACTCTAATACGCCCTTCTGGGCTAAGCTCTGTACTGCTGTGTTGATGTCGTTCTGAGTTGGTGGCTGTATATCGTGGATTAGCTGTGGTAGTATGAATGGTAGTGCCCATCTTAGGTCTGGGTACTGCATTCCATCATCTACGCTCTTCCAGATCTCCTCATAACCTACCCTGAAGTCTGCACGTGCGTGCTCAAGCATGGCGATGTACTCGCTGCGCCTGTAGAGGTCCATCAAACCAAAGAAGGCAATCAACTCATAGAGACTCATTCTAACAGTGAACTCTGTCTCACCAAAGTCAGCACCTGCATCCAGATACATTACCATTGTAGCCAGAATCTCGTTACCCGTATCCACGTAACTTACATGATAGTTCTGCTCCTCATCATCAACGCCAATAAGGAACGCTGGGTCCTCAAGACGGGTGCTTGTGAAGACAGCCCTTGTGTTAAGTAGTCCGTACTCATGTGCGACGGCGATGTTTGATATGAGTACTGGTGAGCCCATGGCTGTGATTATCTTCCTCAGAATAAACTGGTCTTCCTCGGATTGTTTTTTCCACCACTGCTCAGCGTACTGACTCCAATCCGCTTGATTGGTATCTGGTATATCAAGGAGCTCGCTGAGCTCGGTTCTTACTATTTGAAAGCTCTCTAATAAGTGGTCTACGGCATAGCGTGGGATCACATATTTCTTTGCTTCTAGGGGTTGTACAGGTGTTTCCATTATTCTTCCTCCTCCATGTAGGTTACTTCACCATCGATGATGATCTGGAACCTTGTGTCACCATCCATATCGATGTATGGACAGCCATTCACCCCGGTTCTAAGGATGAACTCTGTGTCACCGGGCTGTATCCAGAGGAGTTTTCCCTCATCAACCCAGTCTTCTAAATTAAAAATATATGAATAATCGTGGTCATCGGGCTCAAGATATACTCTATTCCCGAATCTATCAACTCTTTCCCATAAATATTGGCCCCATAGTCTTGCTGGCTCTACAGGTGTGTTCATGTCTTCTTTATAGTAGACAATCATGCTTCCAGTGTGTTTGCCGATCTGTATGGCGGATATTACTGCTTTGACTCCAGGGGTCTCGATAAGTCGTTTTATCAGATATGGTTTTTCTGGTCCGGGACGAACCTGATGCTCTGTCTTTTCCGGTTCACCATTTAGTTTTAATGAACCAGTTAATGTGTGGAACGTCACTGGTAAGTTACCAAATGATCGTAGTGGTTTCGTATAGTCCCACCATGGTCCATCAATTCCCAGATTGTCTATGCTGTAATAGGTTACTTCCCCACTGTATGGGCATCTCGATACAGGGATCACAGGTGTCATTTGTAGATATTTCAGGGTGTTCTCTGTGATTTTCTTGCTTATCTCCGTATACTTGTTAAGAGTTACCTCTGATGGGTTGTCCTCTTCTAGGTGTTTATCTTCCCAGTCGAGTAGCATATCCTTGTATACTTTGTAGTCTGCTAATATTTTCCCGTGTTCAGCTGCATCATAGTATATCATGGTGTTTCAATCCTTGGCTTTTGCCATGTTGCATAATCCCTTGTTGTAGGTCCATCATAACCGACTTCATACCACTGCTTTGTTCGAGGGTTGTAGGCGATTAATCCACCCTTGTCTTTATGCTTAGACAATATCTTCTCATCTATTCCCTTGTATTGATCATATTTTCCAGGATTAGAACTCCTATAGCCGTCATAGTCCCAACCCATGTGTTCATTGTGTAGTGTTGTACCGTTCTGCTGGAGTGTCCTGTTCATGGTGTTATTACGTAATGGGTTTAACGGTTGTCCCGTATCAGGGTCTAAGTAGATGAATGTATCGTTGTCTCCTGCGTAAGGTCTTCCATCTTTCGCGTTTCTGATGATTCCTGTGTCTGGGTCCCACTCGATTTTTCCGTCTTTAACCATCTGATTTAACTCTGGTTCGAGTTTACGGAACTCGTCCATTCTATCACCAAATCTTTCCAGAAGTTCACCTTGTCTCTCTAGAGGTAGATCATCAAAATTATCTGGGAGTTTTGGCTTCTTACAAGCAACTAAGCCCTCATTGGTTCCTCTGCCCCTCAATGCCTGTGTATCATTAAACCCAAGGTCAACATCCACATCGTCTATGCTCTTAGCTTTAATATCCATGCTCTTGGGGTGAGCTGCCTTACTCTGGATGACATCCAAACCAGCGTCATTACCTTTACGAACAACCACAATGGCATCCCCCATCTCGGCTGCCTCTTGGAATCCCCGAACATCTCTTGGGACCATTGGTAGGTCGCCTTCGTATGGCTTCATATTGCTGAAATCAGTCATAATCTTACCATCCGCCCCACGTTGGCCTATCTGCATATCCTTTATTCCGGGCACTACTTGATCGTTGTCACTGACTCTTCTCAAGTTTTCAGCGATCTCACTGGCAGACATGTGCTGGCTTCCGCGTGGTAGTCCTGGCTTGGATTTCTTTGGCCACAGATCAGTGATG
>CALGBN010000045.1 GCA_937877765.1 Candidatus Bathyarchaeota archaeon
TTTCAAGCAGAAGACGGCATACGAGATGTAGAGAGGTCTCGTGGGCTCGGAGATGTGTATAAGAGACAGCTCCCAGGGGATGGATAAAATTCCTAGCCTACAACCTTGACGTTGACCGCCCTAGGGCCCTTCGGTGTATCTTCGACGTCGAACTCTACCTTCTGGCCCAGCATCAGCGCGTAGACATCCTGTAGATCCGTGTGGTGGACGAAGATATCATCATCGTCTCCGTCTACATCAATGAACCCGTATCCTCGGCCGGTCAGCCATCTCTTCACAGTACCTTCCAACCCGTCTCACCTCCATTTTATCCTTCGTTTCTCAGCAGAATCGTAATGGCGCTCACGTTCCTAGTATCTCCGTCATGGGAGTCGAGCTCCTCCGTCATTATATCTATGGACTCGACCTTGACTCCGCTCAAGTACCTGTTCCTTGTAACCTCTGCGACGTCCACAGCCCGGCTGATGGCTCTTCCACGGGCCTTCAAGGCGACAGAGTCGCTGTGCCTGAGGCTCTCGATCACGGCCATGCAGTAGTTCATTATGGGCTTGGAGCCGACGTAAACGACGTTGTTCTTTGACATTCTTGTCACATCGATCTAGAGCGTATATTCCGTTTCAAAACCCAGAATTCAATACGCTTCTACGGGGAATGTAAACGATACCTGTTTTTTAAAGGTATTCACGGATCCTGCCCCATGAAGTAAAATATTGTTAAATAATCGGTTATTTAAGTCAGGATCAACCATTATTATTCGATGGATTCGTCTCGGAAATCAACCCTAATCAAGATCATGGAGATCGACGACGAGATAAAACGGATAAACTCTGACTCCACCTACAGGAGAGTCAGGCGAAACCTCAGGATCTTGAAGGAGTCGAGGACCGGCGGACGGTTGATACGGGTCCGGTCCCCAGACGACATAGACAGCTTCATAATGGTGCGCAGGAACAGCGGAGAGATGAAGGAAGTGCTGTCCAAGTACGAGGCCATGGTCGAACAATACGACAAGCGTGTTCGTGAACTCGCCAAGGAGAAAGCAGAGCTGGAGAGCAACCTCTTCGCTTAACAAAGAATTTTCGAAGCATAATGAACTATGTTGCTAATTGCATGGTATGCTCCGCATCTCTGCCCTGATGTCCCTGTTTATCGCTTGGTAGGTCTCCGTTTCAAGATCTTCGCTTCTCAGGAACGCGTATAGCAGCAGGCCCCTGTCGTATTTCTCCCAGCAGCCGCGTCCGGGGCTTTCCTTTATGGAGGCAAGGATGTTGGATGTGTGGATAACGTCGATGAGGTAGTTCTGCCTACCGTCGCTGGTTATGACCGCTAGAAGCCCCTCCGCCTCAGGGACGCGTTCGGTTGTCTGGTATGGTCCCTCAAACTCGTAGTTCCCTATGGGCTGCCTCGTTCTAAGCTGGGACATGGTTTACATCTTAGGGGTTTACCCTCACGGCTTGTTGACTAAACACCCGTACTGGATATAACAACGTGTTTCAAAGTGAAAAAAATTTCGGTAACATAGAAAAAAGATGGGTTTCCATGAGTTGTTTATGCGATTTATTTGGGTGAAGTCGATGATACACTTGAATAGATTTTTTTTCCTGTAAAACGTTTTAAGCGTAGGAGAGGGTGTTCTATGGGATCTCTGATTAAGCTGAATCTAGATGAGTTTTTAGAGTCCTCTGAAAAAGAGGAGAACATAATCGTATGCGAAAAGTGCAGCACGAAGATGCCTGAACATGTTGTGCTTTGCTGGAACTGCGGCAGCGTCCTCGACGAGAACCTCAAACGCCTAATGGGTGAGGAGGGCTAGCCCCTGTACTCATGTCTCAGTATGCTGTAGAGCAGGCTGTCACGACGCTCTCCCCTTATCTCGACGTTCGCCCTGAGCCTTCCCTCCCTGCACATCCCGTTCTTCTCCATGACCCTCCAAGACGCAACGTTCATGGGATCACACTTGGCGATAATCCGGTAAAGGTCCAGTTCCTTGAACCCGAACCTTATGAGGGCCCCCGCGGCCTCTGTTCCTATGCCTCGGCCCCAGTGCTCGGGGCACATACAGTACCCTATCTCGCCTT
>CALGBN010000046.1 GCA_937877765.1 Candidatus Bathyarchaeota archaeon
AATGATACGGCGACCACCGAGATCTACACCGTCTAATTCGTCGGCAGCGTCAGATGTGTATAAGAGACAGAACTGGATCAGGTGTTCGGTCCGGGTGGCGCCATGGAGGCATTCAAGGAGGCACAGGAGACTGGACTTGTGAAATATCTTGGTGTAACTGGGCATCAGGATATGCGTGTTCATCTTGAGGCGTTGAAGCGCTTTGATTTTGACTTGGTGTTGCTTCCTGTTAGTCTTTGTAGTGCCGTTGATTTCCACCCCATGAACGATTACCGACCTGTGTTAGAGTATGCCAAGGAGCATGACATGGGGGTCACTGCCATCAAAGCCGTATGCAAGGGTAGATGGAAGGGAGAACGCAAATACCGTACATGGTATGAGCCCGCTGACAACTCGCATGAGGTTCAGCTAGGGGTAGACTTTGCGTTGAGTCAAAACGGTGTAACCACGAACCCTACTCCCTGTGATCATCGGCTATGGGAGCGTGTTTTCGAGGCTGGTGAGAATTATCATACTCTGGACGCTGATGAGCAAAAAGAAGCTATCGAGTATGCCCAAAAACAAGGATATAGTCCTCTTTTCCCAGAGGATTAAATAAAAGATCACCTTCTTTTTTCCCGTTATGATGTTCTTCGAGACTACGCGAGGTATAAGACACAGAGAGCACCGACCATATGGCGCTCTGCCAAACACAAATCAGCTACCCGAGATGCGGCGGAACATCGAAGAATACGTAGACATGCTTTCAAAAAACCGTGAAGTTGTAGGCATCACCCTCACAGGGGGACTCAGCAGAGGCTACGGGGATGCCCTCTCAGAGATTGATCTCAATATCTATTTTCAGGAAACCAGAGTCGGTGACTGGGAGAAAGGACTTGGACCCATACCACAGGGCGACCATCAGGGCACTAAATATCATATGGATGTTAGTTTTCTGAGTCTGAAAGCCGAGGCAGACGAGGATTGGAGCCTGTTGAAGAAATGGGACGCATCATACTCTAAAATAATATACGATCCCCACGGCATCATAGAGAAGCTACTGGACTCAAAGGACGTTTTCACGGATAAGGAGAAGCACAGTATCGCCCTTAGCAACTATCTGGACTGTATATATTTCGGGGATATTGTCGTGCGTCAGTGGACTCTACGAAGTGATCCAATGGTCGCCAATCAAATGATAAGCAAAGGAATATCCGCACTATGTAACCTGCTTTTCTTGGCGAATGACGAGTATCCCCCTTTTGAGAAGTGGCTTGTCAATTATAGCTATAGTTTGAAGTGGAGACCTAGTAACTGGCGAAAAAGACTAGAGCAAATCACCATTATACGTGAACTTAGTCTCAAGGAAGTAGAGCGCCGAAGCATCGAGTTTATGCGGCTCTACAGGGAGGTTTGGGGTAAGATTGTTGGCGTGGAGTACGCTGAGACTGGGCTTCTTGAGTTGGACGCCTTGGAGACATTGACATATGTAATCCGTGAGCAGCCCACAGTTGAAGAATTCACCAAAAAATACGACATAAAGCAGCTTGGTTATGAGAACCTCTACAAACTTGCCGCCATCAAACTAGTCAACGGCGTAGAACACATAGTATTCAATCATCAACGCTTCAAAGAAGAACAAGCAAAAGGCTTCCCCAGCTTCCTTCACTGGAACAGGGAGACGCTTGAACACATCGACATCTAGACTTCTAGTTTGATGTCCTGTGCACCTTTCCAGAGAACAGTTTCACCCATCTTTTCAAGCAACTCAACGCCTTCTACGATGGTAGCAAAGTGATTCCCCGGTAACAACCCGAACTTGCTTGCGAATATTGCGGACCCATATGGTATCAGTATCTCTTTCTCGCTGACTCCTCCGGGATAGTACAAGAGTTGTCCGGGTCCCGGGTAGCTGGTTGCGTTTTCTTGTGGTGCTTCTACCCTGTAGGTGTCCATTTGTAGCCATGCGGCTTCTCCGCTCCACCTTGCTTGTATTGCTTTTCCTGTGATGGGCATCTTTTCCGTGAGTAGTCTGCAGGTTTCTGGTGCTTTTTTTATGTGTAGTTTTGCTTTGAAAACGTGTTCGCCTATGGTTATCTTGAGCATCATACTATGGGAAGGGTTAGCCCTGTTTATTGAGTTACCGCTCGCCTCTTCTGTAGGGTTTTCCGAGGGCTTCTGGTGGCCCCCTGTTTCCCTTGCTTAGTTTGCCACTTACCACGAGTATGATGATTGTTAGTATGAAGGGTAGCATGCCGAGGAAGCTGGGTGAAATGCCCAGTGGCTGTAACCTATATTGCAGGGCTTCTACTCCACCGAATATCCAAGCTCCCAGTATGGCGCCTCTTGGGTCCCATGAAGCGAATATGGTGAGAGCTAGTATAATCCAGCCTCTTCCATTTGTCATGTTATCGGTCCAACTGCTAAGATAAGCTGTGCTCAGGTAGGCTCCCGCAAGTCCAACGAGTGCGCCTCCGAATACGGTGCAGAAGTATCTTGTCTTGTTTACGTTGATGCCCATTGCGTCTGCTGCTGCTGGGTTCTCGCCCACTGATCTGATCTCAATTCCGTATCTCGTCCTGTAGAGGATGAACCAGAGCACCATGGCTAGGGCAATGAAAACGTAGACCATTATATCGAAGCCAAGGAAAACAGGCTTCACCGTCTTACCCCTGATGCCAATATAGTCTAAACCAATTAGACTGCTTACTCCGCTGCCGATCATCACTAGGCTAAGCCCAGCAACATACTGGTTCACCTTCAAGGATACACTCATGAAGGCATGCAGCAACCCCATTAACCCCCCTACTATGATTGCTGCTAGTACACCGACTGCTATGCTGCTTGTTGTCTGGGTTACCGCGAACGCGGTTACAGCCCCCATTAGCATAACACCCTCCACGCCGAGGTTTAGTATCCCCGAGCGTTCAGTGTATATCTCACCTAGGGTGCCTATGAGAAGGGGGCTTCCGGCTCTTACCGCTGCTCTGAGCACGCTTATGATGGCTGTTATCATTGTTCTTCCCTCCACTCGATCTTGATGCGATTTCTCAACAGGTATTCACCACTGAGAATCGTCAACAAGAAGACTCCGTTGAATAGCTGAATCGTTGCTGATGGTAGCCCTAATCTGATCTGGAGCATCTCTCCCCCTACCAGTAAGCCGCCGAATAAGACAGCCACAAGCATGGTGCTCAAGGGGTGAAGCCTACCGAGCCAAGCCACTATTATTGCTGTAAACCCGTATCCGGGCGAGATTCCGGGTCTGAGCCTGTGCTGGATTCCAGCGATCTCACCGAACCCCGCTACTCCCGCCAATCCACCGCTTATGAGCATGACGATCATGAATATCCGCTGGTAGCTG
>CALGBN010000047.1 GCA_937877765.1 Candidatus Bathyarchaeota archaeon
TTTTCAAGCAGAAGACGGCATACGAGATGTAGAGAGGTCTCGTGGGCTCGGAGATGTGTATAAGAGACAGACTTACGGGGTTTCCGCCGAAAGTTGAGGCGTGGCTTCCAGGAGTCCAGTCCTGTATCTCGGCTTTGCTAGCCATTACTCCCAGTGGTAGTCCTGCTGCGATTCCCTTGGCAGTGGTCACTATGTCTGGTTTGACTCCAAAATGCTCGATGGCGAACCATTTTCCTGTTCTACCAACACCTGACTGCACCTCGTCTACCGCGAACAGTATTCCATACTCGTCTAGTAGCTTCTTGAGTTTCTTGAAGTAACCCATTGGTGGCACAACGTAGCCGCCTTCTCCCTGTATAGGCTCGGCTAAGAGCATTGACACCTCTTCTGGGGCTACATACTTGTGGAATAAATATTCATCAATGTAGTCAACGCATGCATAACCACAGCTTGGACACTCTAGATTGAATGGACATCTGTAGCAGTATGGGTAGAAGATGTGTTCAACTCCGGGGATAAGTGGGCTGAACTTACGCCTCTGATAGGGCTTGGATGCCGTAAGGCTAACCGCGCCCATGGTTCTACCGTGGAAACTGCCGATATAAGCTAGGTATCCTTGTCTTTCAGTATGCCAGCGGCTTGCCTTCATGGCTGCCTCTATGGCTTCTGCTCCACTGTTACCGTAGAAGATTTTCTTGTCTCCCTCGATTGGAAGAATCTTGCTTAACTCTTCTCCGAGGTCAACATAGTCCTCATAGAAGAAGTCAGTGTAGCTGTAGTGAATGAACTTGTCAACTTGATCCTTGATGGCTTTCTTGAGCTTGGGGTGTCCATGCCCTACGCTACAGACTGCTAGCCCCGCATTCATGTCTATGAACTCGTTTCCATCAACATCCTTAACGATGTTTCCTTGTGCGCTCTCCACAACAAGCGGGTAAGCCCTTCCGAAACTCGGTGAAATAACAGCCTCGTCCCTTTCGACAACCTTTTTTGCCTTCGGTCCGGGCGGTGTAACCTTGATTTTTGGATACGTCATCCTGTTTAACCTTCGCTTGAATGGTTGCGGCGTGGGTTTAAAAAACTGATTAATTGGGAGAAATTATAATCTCTATAGTAGATACATGCGCCTGATTGCCGTCTGTACGGGTTAATATATCGGTACCCGTTTCAGCGTGTACTACTTTTAAACCGGGTAAAAAGACTCTACGAAGCAGTCCAACAGTATCTGCAGCCTTATTGATGTGTTTTCCACGCGCTCGAATTTTCACTGTTTCTGTGCCTTCATTGAACAATGTGAGGCATGCTACGACGTAGTTCATTATCGGTTTGTTGCCCATGATTACTAGGTTCGGCTTTGGTTTTGTTGACATTGAGTGGCAGTCTCCTGTGATTTAGGGGATACGGCGCCATTCGAGTCTATTAGATTGGGAAGAATATTCTCGCTGCTACTACTGTAACAATGAGTAATACTGCTGCTCCAACTACAAACTCTGGTGGTATCTTTACGCCGTTGGTCTCGTCTTGGAAGAACCTCATCAAACCGGCGCTACTCTGGGGCATTCCTACACTCTGTTTCTTTTTCTTACTACTCATTGTTGTTCGCACAGACTACTCAGGAGTCAAATAATAACCTTTCTTGAACTAGTCTTTTGTTTTCGGCTTCATGAAATCGGTGAGGTTGAACTGGTTATGAGTCTCCTCGGGTTCTTCCTCCCAGAATAAAGAATCAATCTCCTCCTCCACGAGTCTTATCCTATCTTCATAGTATTCTCCGAGATCGTACTTATCGATCAGGTCTTTCGCGGGGGCGAGATATTTCTCAATACCGCCTTTATGTACGGTTTGAAGTATTGGTCCTCCACAGCGGTCACAGACTCCTTTCAATGGTGGGCGTCGATATTTTTTGTTGCACTTGGTGCATCTGAATCCTTGTCGCGTGAATGCTCTTAGATTTCCAACGATGTCTTTCATGAAGTGGCTGTTCAGTATCTTGAGTCCGACTATTTTTCCCTCTACCGCGCGCAGTTTCTTGGTGAGGTCTAGCTGGCTTTCAAGCTTGTCAATCATTGATGGAAGCTCGTTGTATGCTCCATGATGGCTTCCTAGATTGATATTAGTGCACTCATGGGTGTATTTTGTACCTGTATACTGCGCGGGGGTTCCAAGTCTTCCACCCAAGGTATCTACTAGTGGTCCGAACTCGTTGGGTTTGGCACCCCGCATACTCATGTCGTAGAACTCAGGCGGATATCTATCGATGACGTCTACGTTGTGGCTTTCCTTGTCAACCTCTCCCGGGTTCAGGTTGGGGATAACGAATAACGGTGCGTCCATCAAGCCACCGCTCTGTTCAGGAAGATATGATCGACTGAAGTTTAGCAATGGATCAAGAACTAGCATCACCGCATCCTCATCGCCATCACAGTTACGGCGTTTCGCTGCGTGCCAATACGGGTGGGCGTAGCAGTTTCGTACCGTTGTCCATCCTATGAGGCGTCCTACTATTGCTGCACTTGTGTGAGGCGCCATTCCAAGTACTATTTCTCCTATGAGGTCGTCTCGTGTTTCTTTGTTGTAGACTGGGTCCATCTTGTAGAAGTCTCGTACCTCATCGTCGAGGAATTTTGTTACTTTGAGAAGGTAGTCTCCGCAGTCTTTTGGGAGAACAATGTCCTGTACTAAGAGTTCTAGCATTTGGTCTCCTTTGGTTAATGGATCACCGTTCATGTCGTAATTGTATCCGAGTTTTACGAGTTTCTCGACTGATGTGCCTACCTCTTTTGGTGTGAAATGCGTGAGCGGGATGTCTGTTAGATCGTATCTGAGGGTGCCGTCCTTGAAGACGCTGAGGTCGTAGCGTGCTCTGAGTATTCCTTTGGCTAGATGCTCTGGTATTCGTTGCTCGTTCATGAGGCGTTTTACGCATTTTATCTTGGGTGGGATCTGTCCATCAATATAACTACGTGCTTTTTCAAGTTCCTCACGAAGGTCAAGCTCAACCCATGTATACGCCACTGTGTCTATGTTGCATCTTGGGCATGTCTCGGCATCTGTCTTGGTCTTACAACGTGGACACATACGCTGTATCACTGTCCGGCTTCCACAGTTACTGCAGATTGGCGTGGTTGCCTCGTATCCGCACTGTGGACACTGAAGGTTTACTAGTTCTACTTTGAGTTTGTCGCCTCTTTTCGGACGCGTGATGTCTCGTTGAGGTCCACCAGCGTTTCCCACAGGGAAGAGGCTGTGGATATATGGGTTCATTTTACGTTCTTTTGCTTTCTCTGGGCGACCCATTCTGGCTCCCACGTGAACGTATGCTTTTTCTCTTACTGTGAATCCAGCCCATGTGTTTACCTGTTCGAGTGGTTCTTCTTCCTCCGATTCAACATATCTGTGGTCAAGCGCTAGACATTTCTCTACGACTGGTTCAAGGGACTCTAAGTAGATTTTTCCCTTGGACACCTTGTGAGGAATTAGCAGGAGTTCAAGGGTGTTTTTCTCCTCTCTTGTTAATGATATTCCATTTTCTCTAGTGTCCCATTGTTCTGCGAGGCTGTTTCTCAGTGTCAGCAGTTCTTGGAGACTGACTTTTGACCACTCAAACGTGTATCTTGGATGTATTGGTGTGTCGAGTTTTGCGATTTTGAGTGCTTCCTCTGGACTAGGAGGCTCCATTAGATTTTCCAGCAGCTGATTTATTCTATCAATATGTATTCCAGTTAATTCTTCAACCGTTTTTTCGCCTACATCCTTGATGCTGTGGAGGAGATCAAATCTCCACTGGTCTTCATCGTATCCTGCTGGGCGAAGTGGTTGGTTGAATTGTATGAAGTCACCTGCGTTGAAGAGTATGTCTCCGTTGAAGAGTATGCGTTCAACTTGATCATATGTCTTCCAAGCTTGTTCCTCGTTCTCAACTCTGATTACTGTACCATTCTTTAGTCGTACAATGGGTGGTTCAATACTATCTACGGGACATACTGCGGCTGATTTACCCGGTAACTCTACTCTAAGCTGGAGCCCGGTGTTCATGAATTTGTTGAGTGTGATCATTGTAGCTGGATGAATACCACATGCTGCTAGCCCTGTTGTTCTTGCCCTTCCATATCTTAGTCTAAATCCGCCTTCTGCGTCTGGGAAACCAAATACTGGTCTTCCAACAATTATCTCTTCCATAAACTGGGCTGTGGGCTTCTTTTTCTCCCCGTTTTCCTCTGTTTTCTTCTGTCCCATCTTGTTGAGCCATTCCCATCCCTCAATTCCTATTTTTTCACAAATACCAATTAATTTGCGTGCGCGCCCAACCACGCCATCTACTACGACGATAAGTGCTCCACCCCTGAGCCTGTTGGTCTCTATTCCTGTTACATCTCTATAGTTAGAAACCTCATAAGGGTCTGTGCTAACACCTGTGGGCTCGACTGGTAGCGCCTTCATAGCGATCTCAAGGTCTTCATCAGTCACGTGGTACTGGAAACGTCGTACCGTCCGTTCATAGAGTCTGACTTCTTCAATGAACCTGTTAACAGTGTCCTCGCTGGGTTGCCATTTATCAAGGTTCAGTGCTCTACGCACTACATCTGCAATTACCAGTGTTAATGCTTGGGCGGTTCCGCCCGCGGGCCTGATGGGTCCAGCGAGATATACTGATAGGAATTGGGTTCGGTCTGGGTTTTGTTTGATTTTGATTTCTGGTATTCCCTCAATGGGTGCTATTGTTACGCCTTCCGTCATTATGGCTAGGGCTGTTCTGATGGCTTGATCTGCGGCTTTTTGCTTCTCCATAACACCGAATCTGCCTAAGGCAATCTCTCGTGCTATCTTGAAACTCATCTCACGGCGGTCAAGATCAACAAGCTCCCTCATTCGTTCAGTGATACCTGGAGGTCCAATGAGTTTCTCGATTCTTTCAGCAATATCTCTAGTGATCTTAGCGTCTACCTCTAGGCTCGCATCCAGCCCTTTTGATCTTGCCTCTTCTGCCACCTTGTAGAGTTTATTCAGTTTGTTCTCTAGCTCTGTGAAGTATTCTTTGTAATGTGGAGGCATCTCAACGTCGATCAAGTTTGGGCTCACCGGATTTCTAACTGAAACCTAGCGCTTTAGAGTATGCAGCTAAGGGCTTTAAACTGTACCCTACTAAAAATTAGCTAGAAAACTAGTTTGAGATAGCCTCCACTATCTCCCTGATACGTTTCTCGACCTCGGACTCTTCCTCTACCAAGGTTCCAGTTACGATAGCGCTTGCTCCAGCCATCTTAGCAGCCAATGCTGCCTTGGGGTTTCGGATTCCTCCACCCACAATTACTGGTATATCTACGTATTTCACTACTGCACCTACCATTGTTGGTGGAATTGGCTCAGGTGCGCCGCTTCCAGCCTCAAGATAGACAAATCTCATGCCCAGGGTCTCGGCTGCGAGGCTGTATCCTACTGCGAGTTTGGGGTGTTTGAAGCTGATTGGGCGCGCATATCCTACGTATCCAGCTACACAGCCTTCTCCTGTGATAATATATCCCATTGGAATGGCTTCTAGTTTGTTTTGTTTTACTATTGGAGCTGATAACATTTGAGCGTCTATGAAGTAGTATGGGTTTTGGCTGTTGAGAAGTGACATAAACCAGACGGCATCAGCGTACTTGCTTACTCCCATGGGTCCATTTGGGAATAGAATAACCGGTATTTTTACCGCTTGTTTTATTTTTTGAATAGCTTCATCTAGGTCAGATTGAGATGCGAGGGTTGATCCACCGACCATTATAGCAGTTGTACCGCCTTTTTCGGCTTCTGCAGCTATCTTGGCGCAGTCGTATCCTGATGATTTATCTGGATCAACTAATGTGAAGTGGATTGTTCCTTTC
>CALGBN010000048.1 GCA_937877765.1 Candidatus Bathyarchaeota archaeon
CTTATCTGCAAAATTGAGGCAGCCGAAACCGCGGCGGCCTCCGCAGTGTTCTTGGCCTCAACTGCGATCGAGTAGGCCCTCTGAGAGGCCTCGTTGGAGCTGTTGATGGCTGCCCACAGGTCATCAAGCTGCTTCGACAGCAGCCTTGAGATTGCCTTATCAATCGCGTCCGTTTGTATCACCTCTATCCACTAAGGAGTCTGAGTGCGAGCGTGACGCCACCTCCACTGCCGGACCCTGCGAGAATGGCGAGCCCGATGATCTTCCAGAAGTCCACCTTCGTCACGTAGTTCGTGGAGACTTTGTCCAGGGCCCGGTCAATCTTGCTGGACATGGCGTTGAAGGACTCCCGCAGCTCTCCAATCTCGCCCTGCAGTCTGCGGAAGCGCTCCTCCTCAAGGGTCTCGACGCGTGTCAGACGCTCTATCAGCTCCCTTATGACGCGGTCTGAGTTCGATTCCGGTGCCACAGTGTGCCCTCCTACTCGCTTGAAAGAAGCTCCCTCAGGTCGTTGAAGAGTTTCTTCGCCTCCTCCGGGCTGATCTCCTCGTCCTCTATTGCCTCCTCGATGTCTCCAATCAGGTCCTGAGCCTGCTGGAGCTTTTCCCTAGTGAGCTTGAGGCCCTTCGTCAGCGCTCTGAACTTGCCTCCGAAGTAGACAGCCAGCACTGCGAGGACTACATTCACAATCGCACTCACAAGCTCGGGGTCGACATTCACGTCCATCGTCATCACCTGTCCTAGTTTGGGGGCGCGGGGCCCCACGCAAGCTCCTGAAGGGTATGGTAACTTGTGGTTTATAAATCTTTCTCAGGTTTCCTCCCTGCGGGGCTCTCCACCGCAAGCTCGCCCTTCTCAAAGTCGTAGGAGATCGGGTACTCCTCTCCGTAGCCATTGATTTCCGCTATGCCCCTTAACTGCTCACGCATCTCCTCGTCCACCTTCTTCATCTCCTTGAACATCTTGAGCCACGCCTCCTGCGTCTCCTTCATGGCCACCCTCAAGTCCGCAAGTCTGACGGACAATGCTTGAAACTGTTGCATTCTCATGTCCTGCTCGCGCTTCTTCTTCATCAGGCTGTCCTGGACTCTCTTCGGCACTTTTATCGTCTTCGGAAATTCTTTCTTCTCGGTCTTCTTATCAGCCATTCTCATCACCCCAACACATAATACTCTAAGTTGTCAAGGTACGCTACATTGAGTTTATTTGTCTTAACAGCAAGTAGCCCCAGGCCAAACTTCCCCGGAGTCGTAATAGGTGATGAGTCAGTTATTTCAATACTCTTAACAAGCGACATATCACTTTGCTTATACACATACGCTGCTATGTACGCATCACTTCCTGAAGACTTTACCCTAAAATCGAGAAGGTACCAATAACCCTTTGTAAGAGCCTCAGAATCGTACAACACTACATCATTCGATCCATCACAACGATGTATCCTGACGAATTCATTAGAAGAGGAATGCCCGTTAGACGCCTCAAAAATATATCCAATGTTTGATGCGTTGTCAGTACCAAGTTGTGAATGACGAAGAACTGCACGCATCGCCGCTCTATCACTGGTGTAACCTGTGTAATTATACAGATAGAAGTAAACTTTGAGTCTCTGGTCCAAAGCATCCGCAACGATAGTGTTGCGAGCGTAAAAGGTTCCTAAAGCATGTAATGCTTTCGACCCGTCGTACGACGCTCCAGCCTCTAACTCCCAGCTATCTGACGACCAATCAAAATCACTCGCATAACCTACCATCTTCATGCCTCCATATCCCACTGATACGTGAGAGTCGAAGTGCCCCAATCCGTCAACTCCTCCATATCCCAGGAGTAGACCGCAACGGGGATGTTGGCACTTATTATCCTCATTCGCATCACCTCATATTCCCATGAGTGCTTTGTCATAGTTGTAGAGTGCTTGGATTTCCCAGGGTTGGAGTTTCCGACTGTATACACGAAGCGGACCAATAAGTCCTTTGTAATAATGTGAACTCGCTGAACCACGGTACCCAATCCTTGTAACCGATGGAGCATATCCTAAATACGTTTCTGCGGAGTTATCTTCCACAGACACAGAACCGTTTACGAAAATCGCACGATATGGTTTTTTAACTACAACAGCGACATGATACCACGTACCCACTGCTATGAAGTCTGGAGTATTTAATGAACCACCAAGAGGTGGAAACTGGTCAAAAGTCATTGTCATCCTATGTTGTGATAAATAGTTCCTTGTATGCTGTCCACCGGTAACGGTCTCTGTCTCTATGAAAATTGGACCAGCCCATATTACATCGGTTGAGGGATTAATAAATGCCATTATCGTAAGCTCGTCATCCCCAGGCAATATAGGATTTCCAATTTCTACGTAATCATTCCCATCAAAACTCAGCACCTTATACCCACTGGGTAGAGTGTACCATGTAGCACCATTTATAGCTCCATCGTTGCCATTCCCACTCGTATCCGTCAGAGTGCTGCCAGACTCGTTCATCAACCACTCTGCGAGTAATCCGTTCCTTAAGACCGCATCCTGATTGCTGACCAGCCTGACACCTCTGAAGGTTGGCATTACTCTCTCACCTTCGCCTTCGTCTTTATCTTCTTGTTCTCAAGAATCTTCTTGAACCTGTCAATCGGTGTCTCTTCACCCTCAGCAGGTACAGTCTCTGTGATGAAGTGCTCCTTGCCATTCCACTCAATCTTCGTCACCCTTGTGATGTGCAGCGATGTTACTTCAGCATCGATACCTGCGATGTCCTTCAACAGTCTTTCCTCGTCGTCCTTGGGGACCTTCATTATGACTTCAACCACAACATACTCTTCTGGCATCCTAATCACCTCCTATGCGAGATTTGTGAAACTGTCGATAATCCAGTGCGAGAGCAACGATAAAAAAGCACCCAGCCAGAATGGAGAGCGGTAGCATTGTTGTCCTGGCCATCGGCGGATACAGATGGTCCGCATCAGGAAGTACCCCGAGTATCCCAAATATGCTGAAAACAAGAAGTGGGTGCATAAGCACCTTACTATGTACTCTGCGGGATACTCTATCTGCCACATCACCCACCTCCAGGCTTGATTGTCCTGCTCACCTTCCTGAGACTTACGAACGCCCACACTACGAAGACAAACCACAGCAGCAGTGCGATTATGTCTCCCACCACCTCCGCAACCCCGTAGGTCATCGTCGTTATTACAACATCGCCTCCTCCGAGCAGCGAGAGGATGACAATATAGACCATCATGGATGACATCGGGAGTGATATCATCAGTGCCGATATGATCGGAAACAGCATCAGGCATTCTTTCCTTGTTTCTATCCTGTAACGTCGAACGTAATAGAGGACAAGAATAACCTCCAGGAGGAGCGTTGCTAGGACTGCTACGTTTGCCATCTCCATCATACCACCTCAATATCTATCCTGCCATGCGGTTATCATATCACAGTACAGGCTCTTCACTCCATTCTCAAGCGTCTTCACATACATATA
>CALGBN010000049.1 GCA_937877765.1 Candidatus Bathyarchaeota archaeon
TTGAGGAACAAGGCGTTGATTACGGTGTTATCGAGGTCGGCCTCGGGGGGAGACTGGACGCCACAAACGCTATCGACCCTCTTGTAAGCGTCATCACAAACATTGGATACGAACACGTAAACATACTCGGCCCGACCCTAGAAGACATAGCCTACGAGAAAGCGGGAATCATCAAACCGGGCATACCGGTGGTCACAGGCGAGACCCAGAGAAACATACTTGATGTCTTTGAGAAGGTCGCCGAGGAGGAAGGAACAGAAGTCATACAGGTCGCGGAATACGCCGAGTGTGAAAGAACAAGCGCAAGTATAGAGGGACAGGTGTTCAATCTTGAGAGCCAACGAGATGAATACACTGGACTCAAGACGCCACTGCTTGGTATACACCAGATTATCAACGCAGCTACAGCTGTCACAGCCATAGAAGCACTAGAGCAACATGGCATCACGATATCGAGACAAGCTATCATCAAAGGCATAAGAAACGTCTACTGGCCCGGTAGACTCGAAGTAGTACACCATAAACCAGCGGTTATCCTTGACTGCGCCAAGGACGCGGAGGCAACGGAGGCTGTACGCAAGACAGTCATCAGCGACTTGAATGATCGAAGGATTATCGCGGTAGTGAGTATGTCCAGTGATAAGAACATCGAGGGAATGATAGAGAACATCGCTGCATTTGCAGACGAGTTCATCATCACAAAGCACAGTGTTACATATCGGGCGGCAGAGCCGGAGAGACTAATCACTGAGATCACCAAGTATGGTAAACAGTACAAGGTGGTTCTAGACCATGATGAAGCATTCAAAGAAGCCTATGAGATGGCGAACCCAGATGACATGGTATTAGTTATTGGCTCAGTGTATCTCGCTGGTGACGCTAGGAGATTCTACGCATCTTACTTCTCATAGTGATATAGTCAGCGACTCTGTCTGATTCACTGTTTACTAGTCCACGTATCGCGTTCACCCTTTTCTTAATGGATTTTGAGTATTGTTCCCTGTTTTCTAGTGCTTCCATTGTTTTCATGTAGAGTCTGTCGAGTCCAAGGTTTAGCTCTGAGAGGTAGTTAGCTGTGTTCATGTGCTCCATGTATCCTCGTATCTTGATGTCATAATCGATGGAAACATGGGGAGTCCCTTGTATAGCTGCGAATATGAGGCTGTGGAGTCTTAGACCAACCAGTAACGCGGCGCGACCAATAACTGATAATGCCTCTGATGTGTTTCTTGGTCGTTGTAGGGTCTCTGGTTCACTGTGCATCAGGTTAAGGATTACTCTTATTTCTTCAAGGTCATCATCAGGGGACACAGTGTGAAACGGCATGAAGGCTACGTGATAATCGTCTTCCAGTAGCTTATCCGCGGTTCTTGCTTGCATGTGGCGTATTCTGTTGATATATGATTGGTCTAGTTGCTGGTGGTAGAGGAGTTTATGGGATCGTGTTAGGCGTCTTGGACAAAATAGGATTAGACTCTTTTTTGTCCCCGAGTTCACAGAGTTGAGTGCGTGGGCGCTGTCCCCTGTTACGGTGATTGGTTTTACCAGTTGCCCTGTGAGGGGTTGTAGTATCTGTTTTGAGATCACGTCTCTTGTACTGATGATTGACGCGTTTCGTAGAAGCATCCGTGTGATCTCTCGCCCCATCAAGGTTGTAATGGGCTTACTTCCTACACCAAAACAAACGATTCTTCGTTTGATTAACGCTGGGAGCCCCATGTGAACTATTCTTGAGAGATGCCCGTAATCATAGAAGGGAGTGCCACCGGTCAATAGATGAACATCAGCCTCCCTGAATAACTCAAGATATAGGTCTCTGTTTCGGAGAAGAGTTCTTGGACTCTCAATCTTCTCAGCCTGCACCCCTGATTGAGCTGTGGTGTATTCTGGGTCTATGCTGAGGGCGGTGAGTTCTGCGTCTGGTAATCGTTGTTTGATTAGTTTTGCAACGCCTTGCAGTATCGCCTCGTCGCCTAGGTTTCTTGAGCCGAACCATCCTCCGTAGACCAGTATCTTCAACCTGATGCCTCGATGATCCGCGTATATTCCCCGATGTGGAGGTCTGCCACGTGGTCTGCGTCGTAGACCCTTGAGACGTGGTGGCGCCCGTTTCTGCCTCTTATTTGCCATTCATCAGAGTCTAGTAACCAAGCTAGCCCAGCATCATAATCATCATTTATGACATGGTACCCGTAATCCGAGACCAGTTTATCCGGGTTCTCTCCGCTGATTACTGGGGTCTCGTTTGCTAGTGCCTCTAGGAAGCTTACTGGTAATGCTTCTCTGATGCTGGTGTTCAGTAGAGCCCATGATTTTCCCAGTATCTCCTTTTTTTCTTGTTCTGAGACGAATCCGGTTAAGGTGAGGTTTGGTATGTGTCCATATTTTTCCCTTAGTGCTCTGTCTTTCTCTGAGTCGTGGCTTTTTCCCATGGCTATGAAGTCAATATCCGGGTATTTCTCGGCTAAACCTAGGAATATCTCGACTCTTTTTTGTGGGTCCCAGCGAGCGAGGAAGCATACGGTTGGGCGCTTTGCTTTTTCATATGTTTCCTCTGGGACTGGTACTGGGTTTGGAAGATATTTTGGCACCATTTCTAGTTTGTAGAGTTTGATGGCTTTTGGTATGAGGAAATGGGCTTGACTGTACAGACGGTCCATCTCGCGACAGGTCTCGGCTAGTATCCTGATCTCGGCCTCGATTCTTAGCTGGTGTTTGAGGGTTCCATACTTTGGGATGACTTTAGCTATTCTCCGCCACTCATCCCAGTCGTAGGGGTCTTGAAACGTGATTATATGCCTCTTATCAGGCTCAGCAATATACGCAACGTAAGTGTTGTAACTTACAGCTTGGCTATGATAGATATCTGCGTCTGCTTTTTGGTAGTATTTTATGGAGTCTCTTCTTGCTGATAATGACCCGAATCCTGTGCCTTGGTGCGAGGGGTATCCGTAGACTTTGAAGCCGTCTAGCTTCTCGTACTCGTTTTGGCCATTTCTGCGCTGTGTGACTACTGAGACGTCTATTTCTTTTTCTGCTAGTTTCTTGGCTAGTAGTCTTGTAAGGTATCCGAAGCCACCGTAGGTGCCCCAGTGGAATATTTCTGGTGATACGAAGCATATTTTCAACGTAAATCATCTTTCAGTTTTCGTTAAATCCTTATACCAGTTTACTTTTAGAAGTATTTGAATATTGAGGGGTCTCAGTGAAGGCTAGTCTGGTTATCCCAGTCCTAAACGAGGAAAAAATACTCTGGCGAAACACAGAGACCATAATAGAATACCTCGATGAAGCACTGAATGACTATGAGATAATACTCGTAGAGAATGGAAGCAGGGATAACACCGAGAAAATTGCAGCTGAGCTATCCAGCCAATACATGAAAGTCAGAACATTCTCAATACATGAACCATGCCTCGGAGAAGCGTTAAAGACAGGTGTATCAAACGCCGAGTACGAGAAGATAGTCTATTACCCCATTGATCTCTCGGTGAACCTCGATTTCATAGATAGCAGCATCAAGCTACTAGACTCTAACGATATTGTCATAGGAAGTAAACGACTGCAAGACGCAAGAGACCATAGACCCCAAACTAGGCAAATAGCCAGCAAGGGATACCATCAAGCCGTCAAACTACTTTTCAAAACCAATCTAACCGACACCACCTGTGTAAAAGCCTACAGAAGAGACATTGCGATTACATTGATGAACCAAATACCCACACGTAGCAATGTTTTCGAGACAGAGGTTCTCCTAGAGGCTCAGAGAAGGAAACACCGTATAGCCCAGATACCGGTAATAGTTGATGACCCCAGACGAGGAAGGCTGCCTCTAAGATACAAGGTGGTTAGTAAGGGTCAGGATTTGGCGTCTCTGCGTATTGATGTCTTCTCGTTATCTATGGGCGTCATGCTCTTTCTTGTGGGCTCTTTGTGGCTTGGTTATCTCTCTTTAGAGAAGCTTGTCTATAACAGGGAGGGATTCCTGAACCCGTATAGTTTCCTTATCTCGATGATGCTGATACTGTTCGGGGTTCAGGGAATCACTTACGGGTTATTTGCTAGGCTGTTTCTACAGCTTAGACACGAGATCACGGTAAATAATTCGCATAAGGCTGGAAACGTTTTCAAGGAAGAAGCAAAATAGGTCCAGCAATAGGGATCAAACATGCTGGAAGATTTAACGAGCTTAGTGATGACAGAGGGTTACAAGTATGGACTCAGCCTCGTCTCGATAATAGTAGTATACATTGTCTACAAGTCCATCATGGGGATAATCAAACGAAGAGGAAACGAGTTAGGACTAGAACCCCACATCATCAACATACTACGCCTACTCGTCAGAGTAGTAGCAATTGTAGTAGCCTCCACAATCTTGATGACCATATTCAACATATCATCAGACCTCTTCGTAGGAGCAAGCGCCCTACTCGGCGCTGCACTGGGTTTTGGATCCAGTCAAACCATCAACAACGTAGTCGCCGGTTTCTATGTTCTCATAAGCCAGCCCTTCAAGGTAAAGGACTATGTAAAGATAGGTGACCTTGAGGGACAGGTTGAGGAGATCGCCATCAATTATACGAGCCTCTATACGCCCACATTCAACCTACTGAAAGTGCCTAACACACAGGTAACGAGCAGTAAAATATTGAACCTCACCCATGAAGGCGTTATCAAGTACACGTTTACCATTAGTTTTGGACACGATTACACAGAGAGAGACATAACCAAGAAAGTAATCGAGCCAGCCATCAAAGAGTTCTGTGATATCTACTGTGACCTAGAGTTACGTCCACCAGAAGCATACCTAGAAGGCGCCAACAGACTGGAGAAAATCTATCTTTTCAGGATATTCATCCCCAAAGGCGAGGCAAAGATCCTCTATACACTACAGCCTGAACTAATTGAATGCATTATGAGGAACTTCGATAAACTCAAAACCGGACAATAGTCTTCTCGAAACTTTCTTATTCCCAACGGCATATCTGTCTTGAAATATTCTGGTGAAACCAGTGGCAAAACCGATTTGGATATCAAGAGACTATGCGGCTTGCAGCGGATGTAGAAGATGCGAGCTTGCATGCAGCATGCATCATGAGGGCTGGATGTGGCCTGAAGCCAGTAGGGTAAGGGTTTTCATGCCTTTCCCCGGCGTTGAAGTACCACATCTATGCGCCCAGTGTCAGGACTATCCCTGTATCGAAGCGTGTCCAGTTGACGCCTTGAGCAGTGACCCGGACACAGGTGCTGTTATTGTAGACAGAGAGAAGTGCATAAGCTGCGGAGCATGCATCAAGGCGTGCCCCGGATCAGTACCATATTTGCATCCCGGAGATAACAAAGCGACTATCTGTGATCTATGTGGAGGAGAACCCAAGTGCGTTGAAGTCTGCACGGAGGCAGGATACAACGCCTTGACCATTGTAAATGAGGGCCCAAGCATCCATAGAAAGCTCTACAGCAGAGACCCAGTGGAGACAGCTAAGGACCTAGCCGTGAAGATGTTCGGCGAAAAGGGAGAGGAGGTTATAGAATGATCCCCGGTGGATACGCGGGTAAGTGGCTGGACATAGACCTCACGAATAACAAGATCGAGGACATCACGTTCCCATACGAGACACTTGAGCAATTCTTTGGTGGAAGAGGTATGGCTACCAAGATTCTCTGGGACCGAGTAGCTGACAAGTGGACGGATATGGATGGACTTGATCCAGAGAACCCACTAATATTCGCAACGGGGCCAATGACTGGAATCTACCCCGGTGCACGTATCTGTGTCAGCGGCAAGAGCCCAGTCAGTAACGGTGTCGTTGGTAGCACAGCCGCCACAGAGTTCGCTGTTGAAATCAAGAACACAGGGTATGATGGTATCATCTTCACGGGAAAGAGCCCTGAGCCAGTCTACTTATTGGTGACTGATGATGGCCCAGAGCTTGTGGACGCGAAACATCTCTGGGGCTTGGACGGCGAGACCACTCTCATCAAACTCAATAAAGAAGTTAAAGAGACCCTCACGAAACGCCACCCCAACGTTGGACTCTGTCTCTTATACACATCTCCGAGCCCACGAGACCTCTCTACATCTCGTATGCCGTCTTCTGCTTGAAAA
>CALGBN010000050.1 GCA_937877765.1 Candidatus Bathyarchaeota archaeon
TTATTATTCTATATCTAACCATTTCCTTACCTCTTTAATCTTAATATTTAATAAAAATAAGTACTTTTGTTTAAGGTAATTTTACTACAATTTTTTCGTTTGGTAGTGTAGCGATGTAATCCCAACCGTTTTGAAGATGTTGTTCGACTTCATCGACACCAATCAATTTTTGACTTGAACCATTATTCAGCATAGCTCCTTGTAGTTTTTTTCTAACTGTCTCTTTGAAGGTATTGTCATCAACTAGCAGATCTAAAGATTCAATTTCGTCATCTGAGAACCCAGCGACTAAAAGCAATTGTTTTCTGAACGTTTCTTTGATTTTTTCCTCGTTTGTCTCTACAAGTTCCTTTGTCTGAAGGAAATCTTGACTTTTTCTATATGATTCTCGCATGTCCTCTATTACATTTGGTGGAAGTTTTTGTTTATTTGTGGTATATGTGTTTTCGATGTCTCCTTTGTGACCCATCCAGAAAGTTCGATAATCTCTGATAACGAGTCCCTTTGATTCTGCTAGCATTAACTGTGTATCAAAATAATGTCGTAAAACATATGGTCTCCAATCGAATCCAGCTTTACGGATTGCATTCCTAATTACATCACCTATATTGGTGGTTCTAATGAATGGCTTCATCCTGCGTTTAGGGGTAATTATTGCTGATTGATTACTGAGTTTTTCTCCAGCTCTGATTCTTAACTCCAGATAGTCTTTCAAGTACTCACACCCTTCTTCGCTTAGAAATGTGAAGTATTGATGCCCTGCTTTACTAAGTTCCCTTCTTATGATTACAAGAGTAGGAATGTGTTCAAAAGAAACATTTTCTCCTTTTATATGGATTTCTGGAAAATCATTGATCCTCAATCCGTCATTTCCTCTGTAATTTCCGAGGGCTTGAGTTCTTAGTCCACTATGTGCAACTAAAGCACAGGTTATTCTTGTTTTCTTATCGCCCGAAAGGAAAATCTTTTTCAATTCTGGTTTTGTTGGAACCCGTTCATCTTTTAATGTAGGGGTGTCTTGAGTGCCACTAATTTTGATACTTCGTTTTATTTCTATTTGATTAAAACTAAGCCACGACTTTATTGCCTTGATAATTGAATGAATATATCCACCCGAATGCGTATTTTCCATTGAGGTAACGAGATCTAACAAAAGGTTGTAAATCTCATCTTGTTCCATACTAGTTAATTCACTTGGAGTAGTCTTGAATTTTTTACAAAAATTACCTAATCTTCTTAGATATACATCTGCAGTAGCCCTTGAACCTCTTGCTGTATTCCTGTACCATCGATCAACGTCTTCATTTTCACGTAGTGCGGCGTAGGTTTTTCGTGGCATAAGCTCAAATTAGGTAAAAAGTATATATAAGTATTGGTTCTGAACCTAAAAGATGGCGGGTCTGGAGGGATTCGAACCCTCGGCCAATGGCTTAAGAGGCCACCGCTCTGACCTTGCTGAGCTACAGACCCACTAGCTCTACTCCTTACTGTGAGGTCTATTAAAAATGTTTCACCCAGATGGGACAACAATAAATAAGCTCACAGCCCTAACAGATAGGGATAGTTATGGTAAAGCTAGAAGGACATGATTTCCCAGACGACTACTATTTCCACAAAGATCACATGTGGGTAAAGGTCGAAGGAGACAAAGCAAGAGTAGGATACAACGCTTGGGCAGCAGACGCAGCTGGAAAACTAGTATCAATCAAGACTCGCCCCGCAGGAAAATCAGTAAAAGCAGGAAAAACCCTCGGCAGCGTAGAGTCAGGTAAATGGGTTGGAAGCCTCAAGATGCCCATCACGGGCGAGGTTGTTGAGATCAACCCTGCTCTTGGGGATAACCCCAGTATAATCAATGACGCGCCGTATGAAGACGGCTGGGTAGCCTTAGTTGCACCTAGTGACCTTGACGCCGAACTCGATGAACTTATGAAAGGCAGCGACAAGGGTCCACTTGAGGCGTGGCTGAAAGAAGAAATCGCGAAAGCAGGCTGAATGCCCCAGTGGAGACTTGGAGGTTATTAGACCTCGGACGAGCCGAGCCCCTAGTGGCTCAGGCGTTCTACGAGGCAGTTGCAGAGGCAGTTCATAGAGGTGTTAGCCCGAACACGTTGATTCTTGTTCAACCTGATTCCCCCTATGCGTGTATAGGTTATCATCAGAGTCTTGAGAAAGAGATCGACTTAGAGTATATTGAAGAAGCGGGCCTACCGGTTATCAGGCGAAGTCAAGGTGGAGGAGCAACATATCTGGACAGCGGACAGGTCTTCTACCAGATCATAGCCAAGAAAAGCGCCGCCCTTCCACGAAACGTGGATAAGTTATTTGAGAAGCTTCTTGCTGTAACTGTTGAGTCTTATAGAGAGCTTGGTGTTGACGCCGAGTTCAAGCCCCTGAACGATGTTGTAGTAGGGGGTCGAAAGCTCAGCGGTAACGGTGCAGGCGTTCATGAGGACGTGACGATTCTGGTTGGTAATTTCATCATGGAGATGAATTACGGGTTGATGGCTGTCTCTTATACACATCTCCGAGCCCACGAG
>CALGBN010000051.1 GCA_937877765.1 Candidatus Bathyarchaeota archaeon
ATAGAAGCCGAAAAAAACCTTGATAAAAACCCAAAAAACATATAAAAAAACAGAAAATACGCTAAAAAAATAATAATATTTTATTGGAAAAATTGCGTTAAAAATAATTTTTTTCAGAAAAATCTAGTAAAATCAATACGATTAATACTTGTCAAACCCTATTTATTACAAATGACAACTAAATACGTCCTTTGCCCGCATTGCAATAAGTCAAATCCCGTGGAAGATACGACCCGTTTTGAACAAAACTGCATATTCTGTAGTCAACCCTTCATGATACCACAGGAAAAAGAGACACAACTGGTCTCAAAACAAGTTGATAACCAGAGAAACAGGGTGCTTGAGGAAGGGCAGCCAAACCAGCTTGAGTCTGAAAGAAAGGCAAAGCCGATAAACAAGAATCAGACAAAACCCCTGCTCTAGATGAGTTTATCAGGGCTCAACCCTTGATGAAATCATGGATAAGAGTACAAGGTGTTTCGGAAACAAAGACCCCTTGATGGCTGAGTATCATGACACTGAGTGGGGGGTGCCTCTCCACGATGATAACGAGTTGTATGGCTTGATTGTACTTGAGGGTGCACAGGCAGGGCTCAGCTGGAGAACCGTGCTTCATAGAAGAGAAGCCTATAGGGAAGCTTTTGCTGGTTTTGACCCAGCGATTGTAGCTGAGTATACCGCTGAGAAGCTTGAGGATATCAGGGAGAATAGTGGAGTCATCAGAAACAAGCTGAAGATTGCGTCGGCTGTGAAGAACGCCAAGGCTTTCATAGAGATACAGCGGGATTTTGGTAGCTTTGACAAGTATCTCTGGGAGTATGTTGATGAAACGCCGGTGATGAATGGTTTCGCTTCGTGGAAGGGGGTTCCAGCCGAGACTGAGTTAAGCCAAAAGATTAGTAAAGACTTGAAGAAACGAGGCTTTAACTTCGTGGGTCCAACGATAATGTACGCGTATATGCAGAGTGTCGGCATGGTAAACGACCATCTTGCCACCTGTTTCAGATATCAACAGATAGTGGACGAGTATGGATCATGAAAGCAGATACTGTACTGTTAAACGCCAACATTGTCACAATTAACAAAAATGACTCAGTTTTCAAGGCATTAGCAATCAAGGACAAGCGTATCCACGCACTGGGCACAGACAAGGAAATGGACCAGTATATCAGCTCAGAGACACTGGTTCTTGACCTTGATGGACGCACTGTAACCCCCGGGTTCGTAGATAGCCATAACCATACCTGTGAGTACGGGTTCAGCGAGCTGATACTAGACCTCCGCTACCCCAAAGTACAGTCAATAGCTGACATAGTTGAACTTGTTAAGGAAGCAGCAGAGTCCAAACCAGAAGGATCATGGATCAGAGGTGTCGGATGGGATGATGCGTTACTGGAGGAGAAGCGACCACCTACGAGACAAGATATTGACCCTGTTTCAGCTAATCATCCTGTGATACTTGATGCTCAGACCCCTGTTCAGGTGGCGAATAGCTATGCTCTTGATCTTGTTGACGTAGAGTATCCCAGTGATTATGATGGTCTGCTGCATGATCATGATGTTGCATACAAGATCAGGCTTCTAGCACGAGACTATTCTGTTGAGGAATGCAAGGCGGCTATCCTCAAGGCACAGGACGCGTTGTTCAGGGTCGGTGTAACGGCTCAGAAGGACGCAGGTTGCACTGATACCATGATAGAGGCTTACAGGGAGCTTCACGCTGAGGGGCGTCTCAAGATTAGAAGCTACCTGATGATCGGTATTCATAACGGGCAGACAACGGTGGAGCTAGCTAAACAAGCAGTCAGTAAATACAAGCCAATGGGGGACGATAAGCTCTACATTGGTGCTGTTAAGTGTAGTTTTGATGGTAGCGGTGGTAACAGGACCGCTTGGCTCTATGAGCCTTGGAACAGGGACTATACTGGTGTTGATGGGACGAATACTGGTGGACCAATAGTACCTGAGTCTCATACGTATCCTGAGATAGCGAAAACTATACACCGTGCCGGTTTCCAGATCGGGGCTCACTGCGTTGGAGACCAGACCATAGACAGGTATATTGACGCCATAGAGGCAGCCATCATAGATTCACCTAGGAAGAACTCTAGACACAGTGTCATCCACAACAACTTGCCCACTGATTACGCGTTGCGGAAGGAGACCGCAATGGGTGATAACATAATAGTAGAGGCGACTAGCGCTTACCTGTACTTTATCGGTGATAACTATGCTGGTAGCTTTGGACCCAACAGGAGTAGAAGATTGATCCCGTTACGGACGCTTCTCGATAGAGGTATAATTGTTGGTAATGGCTGTGACTGGAATACATGTCTACTGAACCCATTATATGGTGTGTATGCGGCGGTGACGCGGAAACCACGCAAAGGGGTTTATGGTGACCAACCCTTTGGGGTTGATGAGTGTATAACGCCTATGGAAGCCTTCAGGACTTATACTTGGAACAGCGCCTACTGCATGTTCTGGGAGGATAATATTGGTAGTCTTGAGGCAGGTAAGTATGCTGATCTCGTGGTTTGGGGTAGTAACCCGTTTGATGCGGAGCCTGATGAGTGGCTGAATATGGTTCCTGAAGCTACTATGGTTGATGGTGAGTGGGTTTTCAAGCAATAATCCACTCTTTTTGTGTCCTATTCTTTTTTGGTTTTAATAAGCAAACGATTTTACCCATACAGTATAAAAGGGAGCAACTGTAAATAGTCCCCTGAATATCTGCCAGTTAATTCTGGAGGATATGTGAATATGTTGGAAAAACCGAAAATAATACATCTAGTTTTGGATGTACTGAAACCACATCAACCCCCACTACCCGAATTCGCCTCATTCGTTGGAGAGCTACCGGGATTAACAAGAGTAGACATCTCAGTCGTTGAGATGGATGAAAAGACAGAGAGCCTTAGGATCATCGTTGATGGTTCAAGTATTGACTTCGAGGAGCTTAAAGCTCATATGGCTAGGCAAGGTGCCGTCATCCACAGCGTAGACAAGGTTATTGTAGAGTAGGCTATGCCAACCAAACCATGTTCCACTAATTTTCTCGATAAACCCAGTGACGCTGGGTCTCGTTTCTTTTTATTCGGTGCACCTCTAGACGCTACTACATCAAATCGTAGCGGAACACGTTTCGGTCCAGACGCAGTTCGTAGAGAGAGTACTTTTCTTGATACTTATTCAGCGCGGACTGGGCTTGACTGGGATGACCTTGAGCTATCTGATATTGGCGATGTGGACTGTTCTACAGTTGAGAAGTGTCTACAAGGCGTAGAGGAGACCATCAAGGAGACTAATGGGTTCCCTGTGATGCTGGGAGGAGAACACACCATTACACTTGGCGCAATACGGGCTCTCAGACCTGAGCTTGTCGTGGTGTTTGATGCTCATCTTGATCTCCGTGACGAGTTGTTTGATGAACGGCTGTGTCATGCTACTTATCTACGGCGGGCGATTGAGGAGACTGGCTGTAATGTTCTTGTCATCGGTGTGCGTGCTCTCAGCGTAGAGGAGGTAAAGTATGCTGAGGGTAGCGAACATGTCTCATATGTTTCTAGCCAGAAATGTATCAGAGAACAGGATTCAGTGATAGAACACATATCCAGAACTGTAACTGAGGCTGGTTCAGTGTATCTTAGCATCGACCTAGATGTACTTGACCCAGCTTATGCGCCGGCTGTAGGTAATCCTCACCCTGAAGGCGTCTCGGTTACCTGTCTCATGAATATGGTTGACGCTGTTATGTCTGGAAACGTGGTTGGACTTGACCTGAACGAGGTATATCCCCACTATGATCAGGGTAATACTGCGACAGTTGCAGGGTATGTTGTCTTGGAGAGTCTGTATAGTTTGTTGAGGCATCTGGATGGCTGAGGTTTTTGATTGGGATGTTCGTGTCCCTTTGGTCTCGAATGTCTATGTCTTGATTGATATCTTGATTGTTTTGATGGTTTTGTCCCTTGGTTTGTCTGGGGTTGTTCTGTTCTTTGTTGGGTTTGATAAGGTGTATGAGGTTCTGCGAGTCTTTGTTATCGCTGATGGCTTTGTTATCTTGTTGTTGTATTCGGTGATGGGGTTCGTGTTCCTGAACCGGTTCCAACTCATCTATCATATTGACACAGAGGGTGTTCATGTACGAGTAGGAGAGTTTGAGAGCAGTCTCAATAGAATGGCTTGGAGAACCTCAAGTATTGTTCAAAGATATTCTTTCACGGGAGGTAGAGTTTATTCATTGATGAATGAGGAACATTATGTGTCTTGGAGCAGTGTTACTCGGTATTTTTTTGATTCAAAGCACCGTGTTGTGAGTCTTACTGATGATTTTCGTCCTTTGATGCGTGTCTACTGTACCGTTGATAATGTTGATGATGTTCTTGAGTTTGTCAGGTTGATGGTGCCTGAGCCAAGTGATGACCGGTAAACTCTTCTATGTGCGCAGTATTGGTGGCTTCTGATAATATTATAATGCCCCGTTGTATATTGTGGGGTGGTGGCAGATATGAGTGATGAGGAGATAGTAGGAGTCCGCGGAAGGGTAGCTCCAGAGAATCTTGGTACAAGCTACCTGTTGTCCGCAGGATACGATGGGGCTCAGAAACGAGCCTATGTAAGACTATACGAGCCCAATGAGCAGCAGATCTATCTCTGGTATGATAACAAGAACCATCTGCCATATCTAATTTCAAAAAAATCCGAGGATGAGCTCAAGGAGAATGAAAGAGTAACTGGTCACACTGGCTTCGTGGGATTCCAAGAGGTAGAGAAATATGATTCACTGTATGACCAGATGATCCCGGTAACCAAGATAGTTGCCCAAGACCCACTGAGTATTGGTGGTGGCGGTGGCTGTATACGGGCGATGCTTGAGGAGAGCTGGGAGAGCCGAATCAGGTACTATGCTTGCTATATCTATGATATGGGGTTGGTGCCGGGTATGCCATACAAGGTGGTTGATGGTGAACTTGTGGCTGATGACTGGAGCATGCCGCCAGAGACCGAGGCAGCCTTCAACGCCGTGCTAGAGGGATCAGAGGAGCGTTTCGTTGAGCCCATGAAGGAATGGGCTAGGCTCCTTCAGATGCCTGTCCCGGATCTGTCTCTTATACACATCTGACGCTGCCGACGAATTAGACGGTGTAGATCTCGGTGGTCGCCGTATCATT
>CALGBN010000052.1 GCA_937877765.1 Candidatus Bathyarchaeota archaeon
GTTCTAGTTGTCGAACACTCATTGTGGGCGATCCCTCCATATCTTGATAGTTTCATACCACAGTATCACTGAAGGAACCAAACCCATCATCAAAGTTGTAAAATACTGGCTACTCGGGAAATACGGCGTTTGAATGAGATAAGTCATCAACATGGTGGTCATAAGCACCGCGTAGAAAAGATAACGGGGCAGAATCACGCCTCCGAGGGTGATAAACTGCTTCAATACCCCTACCTTGATGTCTTTAACGAGCTTATAGTCACCATACTCGTTTTCCACCAAGCCTAGCTCTTGTAGTTTGTTCAGGTGGTAGCTGGATACGCTGGGGCTACTGAAACCAAGTTCACGCTGTACTTCACGTACACCTACGGGGTCATTGGGCTGTTTTAGCATATGAGTGTATACGAGGAGGGTTTTTCCCTTCAGCTCGGACTCTATTATCTCTTCATCGCTCGCCATCTGAATCCCTATATTTGCACCTATTCTTTGAAGGTATTTAAAATTGCTAGGGTAGACATTACAGCTTCTTCTGTTCTTACTGTGGCTGTACCCTGATCAGTTATCGTATTGATCATGTAGTCGAATATTTCCTCTGGTTTTCGCCCCTCGCGTTCAATCATCTCACCGACGCCTTCCTTGTAGCTACCGAAAACTATCAGAGTATTCTCAGCTTCAATCCAATCCGCCTCAAGACGCGTCTTCACATCATCATAAGGTTCACCTATTCTTGATGTGCCAATGGTAAGGTCCCATTCTGGGCTGTGCACAAGGTCACTGAGTCTCCGCTTGTTACCCCTTAGGTCATATCCCCAGTATTCGGGTATAGCTTTCTTCTTGACGCTACGTCCAGATAGTTTCGGTTCTTTTTCCATTACCTCGACTGTGATCCTTGCTCCTTTTGTCGGTGGTTTGCCCCTTACTTCAATGGGGACCTCGAGACCAATATCAACATCGTAATTATAACCCGAGCCGCCGATTACTACACCATCCCTGAAGTCTCCTACCTCGATCATGCTAAGTGATTCTTCAAGTGGGTGATGGGGGGTTCTCAGTGGTGGTAGTGTTCCCGCGTATTGGAGTTCAGGTCTTACATCGAACAAGTGTTTACGCAGATACTGGGGGGTTTCCATGTAACCCAGTATGTATTTCATTGTGATGCTCTCATCTGGCTGGTCCCTGTAGATGATTATCTGGTCTACCCTGTAGATAGCAGCGGCTCGCCCTAGCTGTGCTAGTGCCGTGGTCTTGTCTCTTAGGTTATTGAATTCTGCTACCATTGACGCTGGTACTGCTATTGTAATTGAGTTTCTTCGTTTCATCATGTATCCCTGTGTTTTTTCCAGTTCTTCCAACCGGTCTTGACATACTTTTCTCGGCTCTCTAGGTCATCCTTAACCCATGCTAGAAACCCGTTGAAACTACGCATAGACGCTATCTCGTGGAACTCTCCTATTCCCTTATCCATGAGGCTCTCGATGAAGGTTCGCTCAGCAAGATCTTGGGTCATTCCAACTATCTTAACCTCAGTTATCTTGTATCCAAGTTCGCGGAGCGTGTCCTTAGCGTGCTCGAAGACATATCCTGTGCATATGTGAATAGCCTCAGTTTTAGGAACCTTTAATGCGTCTAAGCCGTCTAGTATTATCCTTGTGGTGTATCGGAGATAGGCTTTGTATTTGAACTCAGGTTCCTTGAATAACTCTAGGGGAATCTCATCGCTGTATTTTTCGTTAGTCTCTACCCTACGTAGAACTATAACTACACCACCAATGAGGTCTCCCCACCCTGAGTCATCTATCTCGATAACCATTACTTGTGGGTAGATTACTGGGTGATTAAAAACAGTATCCTAGTTCTCCATACTCGCCTTGAGAATCTTAATAGACTCCGTGGTACTAGGATCGATCCCATAGAGTAGCCCAAGATAAGCACTGGCGTAGTCTCCCTGTATCAGGGCAGACATCATTCGGGCTAGATTTGATTCTCCTTTCGCTTCAACCATGATGACTTTACCAAAAGTTTCCTCCATAAGCTCAACAGATACCTTGATCTTCTTGTTTAGCCTTGGATACTCCTTTGGGTCGTGAATGATTACTGCGCAGAGACCGCCTAGTATTTCTTCTGCTCCTTCACGCGCCATGACGCTGTTATGGAATGCTTCAGGGTAGAAATTTGTAGCCGCTGGACTCTTACTGTTTTCATTAAACTGAGTACTATACCTGTAGGCGACGCTCTCAAAGAGTCGTGGAGCATAGATGAACGGTACAAAGTCTTTGATTTCTGTAGCTAGCTGTTTACCACGATTGACGTCACTGGATACTTCTTGGTTCATCTCGTTACACATTATCTCAACCACCTCAATCGATTCATTGACCTCATCCCACTTCGCGTCATCGATTAACCCGATTCTACGGGTTATGCCAGCTAGATTATAGAACTGGTAAGGGATGGCGGCTCGTGGCTGTTGCCCCTTGGGGAAATAGACCAAGGTTTGATGGTTCTCCTTAGCTAGTTGTTCAAGTTTTCCACCCGAGCAGAAACACACCACTGTACAGCCTAGTTTAACGGCTTCCATGTATTGGCTAAGAGTCTCCTCTGTGTTCCCACTGTAGCTGACAGCGTAGACTAGTGTCTTCTTGTTTACCCATGCTGGTAGATGGTATCCTCTACTCACATCAACGGGTATCTTTAGGGTGTCGAGTAGCCAGTCACGTAGTAGTAATCCTCCGACTGCTGATCCCCCCATTCCGGTTATGATAATGGAGTCATAAGTTGAGCCATCAATGTTGATATCGACTTTTTTTGTGTTATTTAACGCGTTTCTAGCGCTCTTTGGGAACTCGGTTATCGCCTTAAGCATCCCATCGGGGTCCATTTTAGAATAGGTTTCAGGGTCATCGAGGACGCTACTCATAGCCTATAATGAATAAAAAGGGGATAAAAGCAGTTTGACTCATGCAACCCCACAGATTTGACACGCTAGCCAAGCATAGACCTTGATGGTGCCAATGAAATCATCAATCCTAACATGATCCATCTGAGTATGAGCATACTTCTCCTCACCCGGACCAAAACCGATAACCGGTATACCCAGATGAGCGTAGATTCGTCCATCAGTTGCAAAAGTCCATATCTTCTTCTCAGGAACCCTGTATGCCTCGGTTATCGCCTTTACGGCTTCATCAACGACTGGTGTTTTCTCTGGATCTGTGTAGAATCCGTTGAATCTCCGCTCATTGATGATGGTACCCGGGATAACGGTAGCTGTAAACTCAGGATCAGTTTGTTTCAAGTCAGTGATTATCTTGTTCAAAGCCTCATAGAGGTGATGATCAGTGAAATCAGGGTGATTTCTACAATCGATGACGAAGTGACAGGTCTCTGGGACCACGTTTGATGCCTCTGGGCTTACCTCTATCTGCGTCACTACTAGGCTTGCCTTACCGAATACAGGGTGAACCGGGAGGCTTGGAGCAAGCTCTTCCTTGATCTTTGTTATCATCTTCATAGCCTTGTACAGGGCGTTGATTCCACGTTCAGGAGCACTTGCATGACAGCTTCGTCCATGCACAATGACATCAAATTTAATGCTACCCCTGTGACCCAAAGCTAGCTCCATGTTAGTAGCCTCACCGATTAACACCACATCAGCCAAGAACTGGCTATCAACAATTGTAGACTTGGTGCCTGCACCGCCTACCTCTTCAAGGGCTACGCCTGTTACCCTGTAATCGCCTTTCAGTTTGATGCCTAGCTCGTTTAGGGCTCTTCCGGCGAGCACCATGGCGGCAACTGCTCCCTTCATGTCGCAGGCGGCTCTACCGTATAGAACCTTGCCTTTGTCTCCAAAGGCTGCTCCATCCATCAGTTTACCACTGTAGGGGTCAACCATGTCGCCAACAGGCACATGATCAATGTGTCCATTAAGTAGGAAGCTTCGTCCACCACCGGTTCCCTTGATGGTGCCCATGACATCGCCTAGCTTGTCAACTTTAGCCGTATTGTATCCGTATTCGTTCATCTTACTGGCTATGTGTTCGGCTACTTGGTGTTCTTCACCGCTTGGGCTTGGTATATTGATTATTTGTTGGAAGAAATCGATACAGTGGTCCCGGTTCTCGTCTACCCACCGGGATATCAATGACAATGTATCAGACATAGTGTGAAAATGGGTTCCCTGAGATTATAAGAGCTATTCCTCGACGGTTATTGCCTCAACTGGGCAAGCACCTACGCACCCCATGCACGCGATACATTCTGCTTCATGGACAACTTTGACACTATCCCCTTCCTCGGCATATACACCCATGGGGCAGATACTGATGCATGTCTTGCAGTTGATACATTTTCCTTTATCTAGTGTTACTTTCGGCAATGTTTCCACTCCTTATTGTGGGCTACGTGCATAGTATATGTGTTTCTCCGGTTACGGGTTACCGTTATTTACTGGTGCAGTATCAGTAATAGTATCATATTGGAGGCAACTGTTTGAGCAAAATACACCCCTACCTTCCAAACAGCGTCCCAGAGATCAAGGAAAAGATGATGGAAAAAATAGGAATCGATTCAATCGATGAACTATTCTCCGACATCCCCAAGGAATTCATCTACGACAAAACCCTTGACATCCCGGGACCAAAAAGTGAGGTAGAAGTAAAAAGACATGTTTCAGAGCTACTAGAGGAAAACAAGACACTAAAAACTCCACCCTTCCTTGGTGGAGGCGTCTGGCCCCACTACGTCCCAACCGTCGTTGACGAGGTAGTACACAGGGCTGAGTTCCTAACCAGCTACACCCCATATCAACCCGAGATAAGCCAAGGCATACTACAGGCGGTATTCGAGTACCAAAGCCTTGTCTGTGAACTCGTAGGCATGGAAGTAACTAACAGCAGTCTATACGACTGGGCTACAGCTGTCGGCGAAGCAGCGTTAATGAGTTCAAGGATCACCCGCAAAGATAAGGTGCTAGTCCCCGATCTAATGAGCCCCTATAGGCTTAGTGTCTTAAAGACCTACACTGAGCCAGCGGGCATAAAGGTCGAGATGATAGATCATGATCCCATCACCGGTTTACTGGACCTAGAAGACCTCAAAGAGAAAAACGATGACAAGACCGCAATGGTCTACATAGAGAACCCCAGCTACATGGGCTTCGCGGAGGAAAGAGCAGAAGCAATAGGAGAACTTACCCATGAAACCAAGGCACTATATGTCGTGGGCGTTGATCCCACTAGCCTAGGATTATTGGAACCCCCAGGGGAGTATGACGCGGATATCGTCTGTGGAGAAGGACAGCCTCTAGGGAACCACATGAGTTATGGTGGCCCACTACTGGGTATTCTATCATGCAAGCATGATAACAGGTTCATTAGACAGATGCCTGGAAGAATCATCGGCGTAACAGAGACTCTAACAGACCATCGTCAGGGCTATGTAATGACATTGGCGACACGTGAACAGCATATCAGACGTGAGAAGGCTACCAGCAATATTTGCAGTAACCAAGCACTGAACGCGGTTACAGCGGGTGTCTATCTTGCATTGATGGGTTCACAGGGCATGAAGGAGCTCAGTGAGACCATTATGAAGAAAGCCAAGTACGCTCAGAAGAAGATAGGAGAACTACCCGGTGTAAGAGCGCCTATATTCAACAGCTTCCACTTCAAGGAGTTTACCGTAAACTTCCAGTACAAGACATTGAAGGAAGTGAATGCTGCGCTTCACGCTCAGGGCATCGAGGCGGGCATACCGTTGAATGGTGACTTTGATTTTGGTGAGACAGCTCTCTACTGTGTGACAGAGATTCACACCAAGGAGGATATTGATCTACTTGTATCAACTCTCAAGGAGGCATTGGAGGGATGACCATGAGATTCAGACAAGCTGACTGGAGCGAGCCACTAATCTTCGAGTTAAGCAAAGAAGGTAGAATGGGTCACATGCTTCCAGAGCTGGAGCCTGAGATCGAGGGCGAGATACCTACAGAGGAACTGGTACCCGAGAGCATCTACAGGACAAAGGACTCTGGGCTTCCAGAGGTCTCCGAGATTCAGGTACTACGTCACTATATGCATCTAAGCCAGATGAACTACGGTGTGAACAGTGGTAAAATCTACCCACTTGGCAGCTGTACAATGAAGTACAACCCCATCATCAACGAGATAATGGCGGGACACCCAAAGATAACCGGCATACATCCACTTCAGACACCCGAATCAACACAAGGCGTCCTAAAGATGCTCTACAACCTCAAACAATACTTCCTTGAGGTTACAGGCATGCATGACGCAACCCTCCAGCCTTCAGCTGGAGCAGCTGGAGAGTGGACCGGCATGATGACAATGCGTGCCTATCATAAGGATAATGGTGAACTCGATAAACGAACCGAGGTCATTATACCTGATAGCGCCCACGGTACGAACCCTGCCAGCGCAGTTATGGCGGGCTTCAAGACAGTCGAGATTGCAAGCAACAAACACGGAATGGTAGACCTAGAAGCATTAAACGCAGCAGTAGGGCCAAACACAGCCGGATTGATGCTAACTAACCCAAACACCATCGGGGTATTTGAGTCCGAGATCAAGGAGATCAGTAAGGTAATCCATGACGCAGGGGGCCTGATGTACTATGACGGCGCGAACCTAAACGCCATCATGGGGTGGTGCCGACCCGGAGACATGGGATTTGACATCATACACAGCAACCTACACAAGACATTTAGCACACCCCACGGCGGCGGTGGACCCGGTGCAGGACCAGTAGGAGTCAAGGACTTTTTGGCTCCTTTCTTGCCTGTTCCCGATATCGTTGAGAATGAGGGTAAGTATACGCTTGACTGGGATAAGCCCAAATCCATCGGTAAGGTGCATGGATTCCACGGTAACGTGGGAGTTAGCCTCAAGGCTTACACATACATGATCACCATGGGCGGTTCTGGCCTCAAGGAAAGCAGCGAGCTAGCCGTATTGAATGCTAACTACGTTGGACGGATACTGGAGAAGGAGAAAGGCTACGCATTAACCTACGACCCTGAGAAGCCCCGTAAACACGAGGTGGTACTCAGCGCGGGACCAATGCTTGAGGATACTGGTGTAAGCGCACTCTATGTGAGCAAGAAGCTCCTAGACTATGGCTTACACGCACCTACTACCTACTTCCCGTTGATTGTACCTGAGGCTTTGATGATCGAGCCTACAGAGAGTGAGCCAATTGAAGCTCTTGACGATTTCATCGAAGCCATGAAGGAGATCAATGACCTCGCCTACAATGAACCAGAGGAAGTGCTTAGTGCGCCTCATAATACGGCTGTAGGTAAGCTTGATGAGGCGAGGGCAGCGCACCCCAGAACCATCTGTTTGAGCTGGCGGAAATACTGCCAGCTTAAACTCGGCGATTAGATATCCTTTTTATATCAACCCCTCTTTTATTCGGTGCAAGGGTACACCATGATATTCACGCAGGTATTACTCGACTTAACAATGTACAAGCAACCACCATACGCCACGTTAGCAATTATGAGCATTAGCCTTGTTTTAGGATTTATTACCAGCTTTATTGGTGTACGAAGCATGGACCTTGATCAATATAAACGGTTGATGATTGAGAGTTCAAGGGCTAGGAAAGAATTAATGGACGCCACCCGTAGTGGCAACCAGAGAAGAATCGACAAGGCTCAGAAGAAGCAGAACGAGCTCATGCAGCAGCAGAGCAAGATAAGTATGGACCGTATGAGAAGCAGTATGTTATTCACGGTGCCAATGTTATTGGTTTGGCCTACATTGAACAGGTTCTTCGGGGATACAGTTGTAGCTAATTTCCCATTTGATTTCCCGTATATTCCAAGAGAACTCAAGTTTATCCAATGGTATCTAATCTGCAGCTTTAGCATGAACGTGATACTGAACCGTTTATTCGGATTAACATTTGAGATTGACCCAGAGGACTAGACTGTGCCACGCTCCAAGTGTGAACTAGTAATTACCGTCGCCGGACACCATGGATCAGGAAGAAGCACTAATGCAAGATTATTAGCAAAAGCCTTTGACCTGAAATATATCAGCACCGGGATGTTATTCAGAGAACGAGCAGAAGAACTCGGCGTAAGCCTTGAAGAGATGAACCAGATAGCCGCTGAGGACCCTGATTTTGATAACTGGCTAGATAACCGTACCAAGGAAGAGAGTCGCAAACGGTGCGTGGTGATTGACGCAAACCTCAGCGCATGGATGGCGGAAGACCCTGACCTTCGTATCTATGTAAGATGTCCATTCGAGGAGCGGGTTAAGCGGATAGCTGCCCGCGAGGAGCGAGATTACAGTGATGTGGAACAGGAGACCAGATCACGTGAGGAGTCTGAGCAGAAGCGTTACTTAGATTACTACGGCGTGGATATCAGTGATCTCAGCATCTACGATGTAATATTGAACACAGGGCTCTTTGATATCGAGGCAACTGCGCATATTCTTAAATGCATTGTAGACCAATACATTTCTGGTGCGTAGTTTTGCCAGCAGTTGATATTGGAAGAGTGTGTTTAAAGACCCAAGGACGCGAGAAAGGCAACAAATGTGTCATCATAGACGTGATTGACAGGAACTTTGTGGTGGTCACTGGACCCGAGGTAAGGAGACGTCGGGCGAATATGGATCACTTGATGCTTCTTGATGAGACCGTTGATATCCAGCGGAACGCTAGCGACGAAGAAGTCACAGGCATACTCAAGTAAAACGATATTTTCCACTACGATTTTTTCCTTATTCCCCGTGTTTTATGTCTGTCTCTTATACACATCTCCGAGCCCACGAGACCTCTCTACATCTCGTATGCCGTCTTCTGCTTGA
>CALGBN010000053.1 GCA_937877765.1 Candidatus Bathyarchaeota archaeon
ATCCAGTTTCATTCATAACACAGCTACCTACCTATAATTATATATGTTTACTTTATACATAGAAAGAATACTCTAGCCAGTGAGTGAAAAGATGAGAAAGAGGAGGAAATTCGAGGTGTGGATACCTGAACATATCGCTGACGAATTCGATAAACTATATGGGTTCTTTTATACCACACGGGCCGAGACGTTGAGAGCAGCAGTAATAGAGAAAAACGAAAAAATGAAACAAGAACTAGAAAACAGCCTAAATCAACAACCTTAGAACACATGAGGTACACAAATTTTCTGTACATTGGTTCGTTCGTACCTCTGTGTACTTTTTTTCAATTAAGAGCTCTTGTCATGGTTGGGGTTTTTTGGTTTGGTGTCTGAGGTTATGTTACTTTAACCCAGTTTCGTGGGGGAGAAACCATGCACGTGTATACCGACAGATTCCTTTCACAAATTTACATACCATATCAGATAGTGATAAAAACAGGGCGGAAGAAGTCGCCAAATTACTCACTCCCCGCGTCCAAGGCAGCCAGCTTGTGTTGGAGCTGAGCGAAGAGGACGGCGGCATCGCCGCCCGGTAGCGGCTCGATCCGAACCGATATCAGGTGCGGCTCGAGCCTCTCCCACGTCCCGAGACCGAGGAATCCCCAGCCATGGAAGACCTCGATGTCGACGTCGACGTACCGGCCGCTGATCGCATACCCGATCGACGGAACGGCCGCCAGAGCCACGATCGACAAGATCAAACCGATGAGATATCGATTTTTCATATCTTTACCCCTTTATCCGCCCTTTTATCTTCGCCCAGGTGTCGCGGAGGGTGACGGTCCGGTTGAAGACCGGGCGGGTAGGGCGGCTGTCCGGATCGACGCAGAAATAACCCAGCCTTAAGAACTGATAACGATCCCCTGGTTTTGCATTTGCCAGACTGGGTTCAAGTTTGCAGGAGGTCAAAATCTCAAGCGATTTCGGATTCAAATTAGATTTGAAATCGAGACCCTCCTCCACATCATCTGGGTCCGCTTTCAGGAACAGATGATCATACAAACGGACTTCGGCTTCAAGAGCATGATCAGCAGAAACCCAGTGGAGCTGTCTCTTATACACATCTCCGAGCCCACGAGACCTCTCTACATCTCGTATGCCGTCTTCTGCTTGAA
>CALGBN010000054.1 GCA_937877765.1 Candidatus Bathyarchaeota archaeon
CACCGAGATCTACACCGTCTAATTCGTCGGCAGCGTCAGATGTGTATAAGAGACAGTGTTCTTTCTACTGGCTTGATAAATTTAGATAGAATTCTTTGTGTATCGCAAGATGGTAAATGGGGGCTTCCAGTAGGTAGAATAATTTCTGTGAAAGCCCGACCAAGTGTTGGAAAAACAACCTTTTTGTTAAGAATTGCAGAGCAAGCTCTTAAGAGAGGAGGAGCGGTTCATATAATTGAATCTGAAAGAGCTTTAGATATTGATTATGCTAGAAAGATTTGTCCCCATGTTGATCATGCTTTATTTTCTCAACCTGATTCATTGGAAGATGCTTTTGATACTGTAGAGGCGGCTCTTGAAATTTGTTTGACAGCTCGAAAGCAGACTGGAGTTACAACTCCTTTTGTTATTCTTATGGATTCTTTTTCAGGCTTTTCTCCTTCTGCTGAATTAAAAGGAGACTTTAGTACTTCAGGAAAAGCTTTAGGTGAACATGCTAGAGTGGCTTCTATGGCTTGCAGAAAGCTTACTGGAAAGATAGCTAAAGCTAAAGCTTTGTTTGTTTTAAGTCATCAAGTAAAATCTAAGATTGGAGTGTTTTGGGGCAGTAGAGAAACAAATATTGGTGGTGATGCTTTTAATTTTCATGATTCTATATGTATTAATTTGAGCAGGGTTTCTGTAATTAAAGATAGTGAAGATAGAATTGCAGGCCATTATGGGTTTTTTAGAACTACAAAAAACAAACTATTTCCTCCAGATAGATCTGTGAAATTTAAGCTTGTGAATGGTAAAGGATTTAATCAGGGATTTGCTTTACTTGATTTTCTTTTAGATAACAAGATTGTAATTAAACGTGGGTCATGGTTTCGTTTTTATTTTATTTATTATAAGAAAAAAAGAGTGGTTATTGTTCTTAGCTGAACAATTCTTCCAGCCTATCTACTAATCCAGCTAGGTACTGGAAAGCATTCTCAACCGGTTCAGGCTTTGTGAGGTCTACGCCTGTCATCTTCAGGTTCTCGGTTGGGTATCGTGATCCACCTGCTTTGAGGAAGCTGTGGTATCTTTCTACTGCGTCTAGGTCGCCTGCTAGTATTGGTTTGGCTAGGGCGTGGGCTCCGCTGATGCCTGTGGTGTACTGGTAGACGTAGAAGTCGATGTACATGTGCCCGAACTGAGCCCATGTGATGCCGATTCGGTCATGATCAAACTCCACCTCGTCACCATAGCCTTCCTTGAATAACTCAGCCATCAAGTCAATGAGGCTATCAGCGCTCAAAGGTTTGCCTTCCTCAGCCCTCGTGTGGGCTTCTAGCTCGAACCGTGCGAGAGTTGGCATGATGAAGAAGTATCTGTGGAAGTTGCTCATGGCTTCCTCGATTAACCCGATCTGGAATTCACGGTCTGTTTGTGTCCTGAAGAGGTAGTCCCTTACCATTGCTTGGTTGAAGTTAGACGCAACCTCCGCCTCAAATAAACTGTATCTTCCATAGATGTATGGCTGTGTTCTCCACGAGTAGTAGCTGTGGAGGGCGTGACCGAGTTCGTGGGCTAGTGTGCTTAGGCTGAATAGGTCCCCTGCCCATGACATCATTATGAAGGGATAGGTTCCCGCTGTGGCGCTTGTGAAGGCTCCCTGTCGTTTGCCCTTGTTTCTTACCCTGTCTACCCATCGCTGCTCTAAACAGCCTCTTTGGATGACCTGTACTATTTCTTTACCGAGGGGCTCCAAGCCTTCGCTGATCCAGTCTACTGCTTGTTTGAAGGATACACGAGGTTTGTCTGTGGTTAGTGGTGCCTTGATGTCGTATACGTGGAACTTGTCTATGTCCATGATTTCCCGTCTGAGGCGCCAGTACCGGTGCCAAGTGGGTAGGTTTCGTTTGAATACTTCTAGTAGGTTGTGGTATACCTCGACTGGGATATAGTTGCGTCCCATGGATGCGTGGAGGCTGGACTCGTAGTTTCTTGTCCTCATGTTGAAGACATCGCCCTTCAACTGGGCGATTAAGGTAGCCGCCATCGTGTTCTTCACCCTGAGATACCCATCAGAGTAGTTCTCAAAGGCTGTACGCCTTGTCTCCCTGTCTGGATCGGTGATTAAACCGCCTATGCTGGCTTGTCCTACCTCGATCGTTTCTCCCGTCGATGATACTGCTTGCTTGAAAACTAGGTCCGCGTTATTCAGCGAGCTATAGATGGTTGATGGACCACCAAGCGGATCAGAGGTCATGGCTAATACCTCTTCCACTTCAGCGCTGCGGACATGCTCTTGTTTACGTCTGAGCTTGTCCAATGCGTGTTTGAAGTAGGCTATATTGGGGGTGATATCAACCCATTTCTGAACCTCATCCAGTCCAATCTCCATGAGCTCGGGCTCAAAGAAAGAGGTGGCTGCCTGAAGATGTGATAATATTGTTCGTGCTTGTCCTACTCGTGCTGCGTTACGCTGGTTTGTGGTGTCAACCGAATAATAGTTGCTGGCGTAGTTTCGTAGTTTGCCGGCTATTATGCCTGCTTGTTGGGCGTGTTCAAGGTATTCGTGTAGTTGTTCTGGTCCTTGTTTGATCTTGCCTTGATATGCCTGTAGTTTGGGTAATAGGTTTGTGAGTTTCGTGTATGCTTTTTCCCATTCCATGTGGCTTGGGTAGACGCTTTCAAGGTCCCATGTTTCCTCGATGGGGACCTCGCTGCGTGGGGGTAAACTCGATTTACTCAATTTGTTAGACTCCTATGAAACTCAATGGTTGAAATATGTTAAGTAGTTTACGAGTAAGTAAAAGCCTATTTTTTCAATGATCTTGAACCAAGGTCCTCAAAGAAGCGTAAAAGGTACCCGTCTGGGTCTTGTACTAGAAACTGTTTGTTTCCCACCTCGACATCATCCTTCCTATACCATTTTTCCTCTAGCTCCACGAAGAGGCTGATATTGTTTTGGTATAATCGTTTTAGCAGTTTGTCTACGTCGGGTACCTCGATCTGAAGGTTGATGCCTCTTCCAAGTGGGTACTCTAGCCCGCCTGTCATCCATGTTCTGGTTAACCCTATCTGGTCTATCATTATCTGGGACTCTCCAAGGGATAGGTATGCGAATCCATCCTCTTCTCGTTGATACTCGATTTTGAATCCAAGTATATCGGTGTAGAAGGGGAGTGTCTTTTGGTAATCAGTGATGGATAACTCGGGGACAAGGCTATTGGATTTCATAGTGTAACGGAACCCTTGTCGGTGTATAAGAATTGCATGTTCTGTTGTTAGCTTGGTTCTATTGTTTTTCTGGTGGTTTCTAGTAGTTTGGTTATTTCTTTTCTTGTTATCTCTGGGTAGTGGGGTGGTCCGGTTCTGTGTTGGTGCATTCTCCATAAGAGCTTGAATAACTGGGTTTTCTCGTTGGTGATTTCATCGTTGGTGTTTATGGCTGTGAGTCTTTGGTGGACGGCTCTCATGGTTGGGGTTATTTCGGGTTGGAATATACGGTGTCTGCGGGGCATACCCGTCTATTGGTACCAATAGAAAATAGGGTGCCCGAGACCAAACTCTCTTCAATTAGGCGACATACTCGTCTATTGGTACCAATAAAATCTCATGCCAATTTTTTTGCTTTAACGAATTCAAACCTATTGGTACCAATACAAAATAGGCTCATGGAAACCCCGCTCATCCATATTAAGATACTATACAAATCTATTGGTACCAATAAACAATGAAGCTAAATTTCGCCATTCTCAAAAACAGAATTCTATTGGTACCAATACAAGCAGAAAGACAGATTTTGCCTTCCTTTTTAACGAAACCATATTTCTATTGGTACCAATACCCCGTTACCTTCCGGCTTGTTTGCCTCTTTTCATAATCAAGTCAGATATTCAAGTGTTCTAAAACTTAGTTTTATATTAAAAATAACCATTTTAAGGATGCAACAAGATGAATAATACCCGAACAATATACGCTTTTATTTCCTTATTCTTGGTGCTGGTGATTGGTGTTAGCTTATACTGGTTGCCAGATAACCCTAGTTACATTGCAACAGGTGAGAACGAGTTCTCCGATTTAGACTCAAGCGGAGCAACTCCCTACAGCATACATGTAGCGGTTGATGCCTGTAACTCGTATGCCTTCAAACAATACCAGCAATACAGAGACACAGAGGAATCAAACATATTCTTCTCACCATACAGCATATCGACCTGTCTCTCTATGGTCTATGAAGGAGCAAGGGGAGAAACAGCCGAGGAGATGCAGCAAGTCTTTGAGTGGAGCGAGAACCCTGATATGCGGCTCCCAGCAACGGCTTACCTCTACAATAAGCTCAATGACCCTGAAAAAAACTGCACGGTACGTTCGGCTAACTCGGTCTGGGTGCAGGAAGACTATCCATTGCTTGAAGAGTACATTAACGTCCTAGAGACTGGGTATGGTGGGAAAGCGGTAAACATTGATTTTGGGAGAAGTGATGAAGCGAGGAAACAGATCAATGCTTGGGTGGAGAGTAGAACCAACGACAAGATCAAGGACTTGTTTGAGGAAGGGATGATTACCTCGGATGCAAGGATGGTGTTGACCAATGCCTTGTATTTTAAGGGAGACTAGAAACAAAAGTTTGATGCCGGGAAAACAAGGGAATTATTGTTTAACATATCACGTAGCGAGCAGGTCTCGGTTGATATGATGTTTCTTCGTGACAAGTGGTTCAACTACACTGAGAATGATCTCGTTCAGGTTCTTGAGATGGATTACAGTGGCGGAGACTACTCTATGATTATCCTATTGCCTCGGGAAACAGGGTTAGACTCAGTTGAGAATAGTATTGATCATGAGAGCTTCTCGGCGTTGATCGATGACTTGGAGCCCCATGAGATGATTTTGAGTGTTCCACGGTTTACGATTGAAACCAAATACGTGATGAACACTGGTTTATCTGAGCTCGGCATGTCTCAAGCGTTTACTCCTTCTGCTGATTTCAGCGGTGTTACCCTTGAGGATGACCTCTGGCTGGATACTGTTGTTCATCAGACTTACATAAGCGTAGCCGAGAACGGGACAGAAGCCGCTGCAGCTACAGGGGCTTCCTATGTTATGTCTATGCCTTCTGGTGTACGGTTCCGGGTTGATCATCCTTTCATGTTTGCTATCTTGGAGAAGGAGACGGGACTTATTTTATTCATAGGGAGAGTTGTTGATCCATCATAGGCGTTTCACCTCTTTGGACACCAATTCTTCTGTGAATCGCTTAGATTCT
>CALGBN010000055.1 GCA_937877765.1 Candidatus Bathyarchaeota archaeon
AATGATACGGCGACCACCGAGATCTACACCGTCTAATTCGTCGGCAGCGTCAGATGTGTATAAGAGACAGACTTATCGTTACTCGTATCAGTCGCAACAGGGTTACTCTACCTCAGAACAAAAGACTACAAGTATGATGCACTCTCAGAGTCAGGCGCAGTCCTTGGACTCGTATACGGACTCATTACTCTGATAAGTGGCTCAATATGGGCAAACGCCACATGGGGCGTATACTGGAACTGGGACCCCAGGGAAACAACCACACTGATTCTATGGTTCGCGTATCTTGGTTATTTCTTACTTAGGATGAGTATAGAGAACCCTGAACGTAGAGCCTCATCGGCGGCAGTATTCAATACACTTGCATTCCTAACGGTACCCCTAAGCTATGTTTCGTTCATAATTTGGCCGTCTTTACATCCTCAACTGGGAGGAGAGAATGGTGGACTGGGATTAACAGGTACAATGGTTCAGGCGCTGGTGATGAATATTATTGGTGGAGTATTTGTTTTTGGTTATGTTTTGAAGAAGACATATGATTTGAGAACAAAGCGTGATGAGTACAATAGCAGAATGATGGAGGAGATGTAATGCCAGTACAAGTATACCAAGTTCTAGGACTTTATCTAATAACTACTATCGTTTACATCGCGTGGGTAATCAAAGCCAACCGAGATGTGGATAGAAAGAACGCTACGAGATGACCAATATGAAGATACAAAACAAACACATCATAATCATCCTCCTGTTGGCTGTAAGCGCGGGGCTCGCATACGATAGCATCTCAAATTACATGAACCCATACATACCTGTATCAGATATTATTGCAGATCAGGCACGATACGAGGGAAAGAGTCTACAGATAATAGGAGAAGTTGAACCCGGCTCACTAGTAACAACCAACGACGGCAGCATCAGCTTTATACTCATAGACGAGGAGGGAAGCATCAAGGTAACATACAGGGGAGTTCCTCCACAGAATATTGAACAGGAAGGAAACCAAGTTGTTGTTCTTGGCACCCTTGGAGAGGATGGTATCGAGTCCTCTCAGTTGCTGGTAAAGTGTCCTTCAAAGTATGAGGGAGAAGATCAAGAAGGCTACTCACATGTTTTCATCGCTGCTATAGGGGTAGCGGTACTTGGAGTAGGTTATCTAGTTATAACTATGTTCTACAAGAAGTAAGACTGGTAACAGCCATGAACGAGACTGTGAGGCTTGTAGACATCAAGAAAAACTTTGGGCACATAAAAGCCCTAAGAGGTGTCACTCTCAGCTTCACAGATGGACAAAAGACAAGCCTGCTTGGACCCAATGGAGCAGGTAAGAGTACTTTACTACGAATTATCGCTACTCAGATGGTTCCATCCTCAGGGAAATTAGTTATCATGGGTAATGATGCCAACCAAAACAGTGTAACGGTAAAAAGAGACATTGGAGTAGTTGGGCATAGAAGTTTTCTATATGATGAGTTGACGGTGCTTGAGAACCTAAAGTTCTATGGTGATTTTGTTGATGCACAAGAATCCGAATATGATCGGGTTATCAGAGTCACGGATATTGAAAGATGGAAGGACACCAAAGCAGGAAATTTATCATATGGGCTTCGTAAAAGAGCCGACATATCGAGAGCCCTACTTGGAAATCCATCAATCTTACTGCTGGATGAGTTTTTTGCTGGTCTAGATCAAGAAACATCTTCGACCTTAGCTGACTATATGAAAGAGTTAAAGTCACAGACAATAATCACTACCTCTCATACTCCGGATCTAATCAATGGGTTCTGCGATAGGTCAGTATACATCAGGGGTGGTTTGATTGAGAAGGAGGTCAAGCTATGAGCGATAACACTTTGAGTTATGCCTTGAAGCTGGCTCGAAAGGACCTGATTGTTGAGCTTAGACGCCCACATGAATTATTGTCTATTATCGCCTTCACGTTATCATCAATAATTGTGAGCAGTTTCTCATGGAGAACAATACTGATCGTTGATCCACTGATAGTCTCAGCTGCAATGTGGATAGTCATATTTTTCGCTAGTATACTCGTCTTGACTACTAGCTTTGCACGTGAGATTGACAGAGGCACAATAGATGGACTCAGAAGTCTACCCTGCCCACCTTTCGCGGTTCTAGCTGGTAAAATGATCTATGGGGTCGTTACTTTGATACTTGTTTTACTATCGTTGATATTCGCATCATTGTTATTTCTAAATCTCAACACGGGGTTAATTCCAAGCTTGATTCTCATATTCACTATAGGAGCTATCGACTTCGCTTTAATGGGCTCAATGATGTCAGCAGTACTCATGTACTCGGAAGGAAAAAACCTACTACTCGCATTCCTATTCTTCCCAGTAAGCATACCAATACTTCTCCCCGGAATACAAGCAGGAGCAAAAATATTATCAGGTGAACCATTTATGGCGCTTATACCTGAACTTAGGTTATTGTTCGCTTTTATGCTAGCGGTAATCGCAGCCTCAATGACTCTATTCCAAGAAGTATTCCTAGAATAACCTACTCTGTTTCTTCTGTTCGGGCTAGTAATTCTTGAGCCGCGTTAAAACCTGCGTCAAGGACTCTGTCTGGTTTGTTTCGCATTATTCTTGACAAAATCAAGATACTGAGCTCGAAGAGTATGTAAAATGGAATTGTCATGAGTAACATCGAGACCGGTGTAGGGTCCGGGGTTATGATGGCTGTGAGAGCGGATAGGGCTACAAAGATGTGCCGACGCATTTCCTTGAGATCGTCAATTATTATTAGATCGATGGTTACCAAAAGGTAAAGCACCAATGGGAAGGTATAGAATAGCCCTGATCCGAATAAACCGAAGGCTATCAGCTCAAAGAAGTCCTTCACAGAGTAAAATGGCATTACATTGGTCTGGTAAACGAACTTGTATAGAACCGTAAATGTCATGGGAACCAGTACGAAGTATGCATAAGCTACACCTATCAAAAACAATAGGACAAATAACGTGATAAATGTGAAAAGGACACGCTTTTCGTTCGCGTAGATTGCTGGAGCAAGGAACCCGTATAACTGGTATGCTATATAGGGTAAGCAAATTAGGAAGCTGATAACGAAACAGATTACAAAGTATATGTAGAAGCTGTCAAGCCAGTTAAAAGCGATTAGTGTAACGCCCTCTGGTAAGAGGGTGTTTTGAAACATTTGCATCAAGTCAGTTATTAGTAACGTATAATCATTGAAATCCAACTGCCATATCTTGCTGAAATCAGATGGCAGTGACATCACTAAAACCATCACAATTATCAATGCGTATAATATTTTTCTGAGCCTTGAGGAAAGGTCCTCAAAGTGATCCCAAAACTCTAACTCATAGTCATCTGACAAGATGCTACCTCAAAAAAGATTACTCTGCTTTTTCCTTGGTTGTTGCTGCAACAATATCCTGGGCTATATCGTTGATATCTCGTCCCTCGACATCAATTCCAAGCTTCTTCGCTGCATCGATGATTGCTTGTTTTTCCTCGTTCTTTTTTCTGGTCTTCTCATCAACGTATTCAAC
>CALGBN010000056.1 GCA_937877765.1 Candidatus Bathyarchaeota archaeon
GATACGGCGACCACCGAGATCTACACCGTCTAATTCGTCGGCAGCGTCAGATGTGTATAAGAGACAGCTATCTGACTGCTATGGTTTGCCTGAATCTGGACCGTGTCCACTATCTTCCCCGGGTTACCCGTAGCAGAGAAGTCACCGAGATCAACACTGTACTCAACCCATGATGCTGCCGCGCCTTTGGTTATTCCTGTTTTCAGGTAGTAGTCGGTGGTCCATGTGCTGCTTCTCCAGAGCCTGCAGCTAAAATCATCGACGCTGAGCCCAGAGCCATACTTCATGCTCCAAGCGATCCGATCATACTCGGTAATATCAAGATCACCGAGGTTAAGACGCATCCTGTAAACCGTGCCTGGGTTTGTGGTGTTAAAATGAATGCTTGCCGTACCAGCTGCCTTATCCCCTGTGTCGCTCTGAGGGTAACCTGTGTCAGTTGGGTCTGGGCTGCTCCAGCCCTCCGCCGACTCCGTGAGCGTGTCACCGTCTAGGGGGTTGTTTTCTTCCTCAAAGATGATCACCTTGGCGTTGTTGGTTAGTGGGGGGTTGCCTTTGATGCTTGTCCGGGTTTCTATGTCCAGTATGTTTTGGGTTGCGCCGTCTCCCCCATCAGACAAAGCCTCACCGCAGTTGAATGCGCCGTATTTTTTGAAGCGTAGTGTTCCCCCTGGGTCTGTGTAGAAGTTGGCGCCGTTTTCCCCCGATGAATAGGTTGCTGTCTCTGCTAGTTTTTCTAGTAGGCTCCAGAGGTTTTCGTCTCTGAAGTGGTTCTGGATTGTTCTGTTTGTGGTGTCTTTTTCATTATATAGCTCCGGGGCTGATGTGTCTAGTATGTCGTCTACTATGGTGCTGATCTGTGTGGGTGACGTGTACTCGTGGCTGTAGGTGCGCTCGTGGAGAATCTCCCCTAGATCCTCACAATTCAAGATTAACAGGGGGTTATCAGGGTCACCACCAGTAACCCTGTCTATAACACGTCCAGTGAATAGCTTGTAGACAAGACTCTCATCTACGCCCGCTAGGTAGAGCAATATGATTGATCCGGGTCCTGCTCGCGCTGCTCCGCTCAGAGAAGCCTCAGTTGCTAGACTGGTTGCTTCTCTCTGGGTTATTGCTCGTTTGATGATTCTGATCTCGTCTAATGTGCAGGTGGTGTAGTTGCTGTACCCTGAGTCGTTGTGGAGGCAGCCAAAGGTTAGATCGTTGTCTGTGAGGGTGATGGCGCCGAGGGGGCCCATGGATTCACCGTCAAACACGCCGTCAACGTAGAGCCCAACGGTGTCATCATCAGGGTTAATAACGCCTACAATATGATGCCATTCTCCATCAGCCAATGTCGCGGATGAGGTATACTGGACCGTGTTTCCTGAGTCGTCACGCACATAGAGCCTGAGTTTATTGCCTGTCTCTTATACACATCTCCGAGCCCACGAGACCTCTCTACATCTCGTATGCCGTCTTCTGCTTGAAA
>CALGBN010000057.1 GCA_937877765.1 Candidatus Bathyarchaeota archaeon
ACTATAACGAGTACGCAGAACTATTGGGTTATGACATTGAGTTCGAGTACCTAATTGACGACGCAACAGGTCAGGCAGCAGTCCACCTAGAGAAAGTCCAGGGCTTCAAATCCATGGACGTAAACCTCTTTATTGGTGGTCTTTGCTCAAGTCAGGCACAGGCAGCACTAAGCTACTGTAACGACAACGACATGCTAATGTGGAGCACTAGCTCCACTAGCCCACTACTAGCCATCCCGGACGACAACCTATACAGGATGTGTCCAACTGACCTAGTTCAGGCTCCTGCAATCTCTGCAATGATCCATAGCATGGGCATTGAGGCGGTTGTACTAATCTACAGAGGAGACGCATGGGCTGACGGCATCGTCAACTACTTTGAACCAGAATACACCGAGAACGGAGGAGTAATCCTAGAGAAGATCCGTTACGCAGGCGAATCAACAGAGTTCAGTAACTATCTGCAGACAGCAGAGAATATTGTATCTGATGCTGTTGCAGAGTACGGTGAAGGAAAGGTCGGTGTTGAACTGATCGCTTTCGCCGAGTTCGTAACAATGATCTCACAGGCACAAGACTATGAGACTCTCTACAGTCTACCTTGGTTCGGTTCAGACGGAACAGTTCTTAGCCAGCAGGCGATCGACGATGCACCTACACAGGCAGAGCATCTAAAGATCTATAGCACTTACGCTGCACCCGCTGAGTCAGAGATGTTTACAGACCTATACAATAGATACTTTGATCTTGTAGCACAGCCATTCGGCTATTACAGCGCATGTGCCTATGACGTAGGATGGATACTAACCAAGACTGTCACAGAGTCACAAAGTACTGACGCGCTCGACATCATTCCACTCCAGAGACCCACAGCATACACGCAGTGGGGCGCAAGTGGATGGAACAGACTCAACGAGGACGGCGACAGATACGCAAGTAACTACCAGATTTGGGGTTATGGTGACATCGGTGAAGGCTTACAGAACGTAGTCTATGGCCTATATGACAGCACAGCTGATGTTGTGACTTGGGATACTGAAGCCCTAGGCTTCACTCCTTCCGGTTAAATGTCTTAACCTTTTTCTATCTTTTTTTATTTTTTTTATTTGTTAAGAAGTTATTGGGGATGGTTCTGCGACAAACCAAGCGTTAAGCTAGACCCCAATACGGACTGCTGATACATCATTAGTTATATACTTTACCAACAAAGTATGGATTAGAAATAATAGAATAAATAGAAGTAATTACTAAGAGGAGTTAGATTCCTTTCTCCTCAAAGATGTCAAGAACTTTTTCGGCAGCCCACTGGACAAAGTCCTCACAATAATACAGCCCCTTTGCCTTGTTCTCTTCATGTTTTGCCTTACCTTCTGGGGTTCTGGTATCTACACCAAGTAGATCAAAACAGTTTATGTGGCCCCACCTCTCCTCGAAGGCTTTGAGGAACTCTTGAGTGTACTCCCTCATCTTATCCCTAGTTGCAGTGAACTCTTCAGGCGATTCATCCCCGTTTGTACCCATCGCCAAACCAAAAGCCATTACTCCACCAGTTACAGCACCACAAGCACTTCCCCATCCAGCGCCTCCACCACCCATATTTGAGGTTGCCCGCATAACCCCTCTACCAAATCCGTCTAGGGGGTGTTTTTCATTTACTTTCATGATAGTGCTTTCGCAGCAGTTGAATCTTTTACCGTCTTGTTCAATCATAACCAAAGGAATAGGCTATGGTTTGAAAAAATTATCGATTAAATCAAGGAATATATTAACGCAGTTTCGATCCCTGCAGCGAGAACAAGTAAGGGAATTATTCGTTTAAGGAAGATCATCAAGCTTTCAGTTGCATATTTCTGGAGTCCTTCTCTCCGCATCAATTTGAATATTAATTGATATCCTAAACCAACGCCCATAGTGCCACAGAGTACAATTGCCGGTATCTCGATTATACCATGAGGTAGGATAGTAGCTAAAACAAAGCCTATTCCCTGTATCTGTGCAGCGTTATATGAAACATATCCGACAAAGAACCCGTTGAAAGCCATAAACATCAATGGGGGTAAACCAAGGAACACACCGGATAACATAAAGAGGAAGCTCGCAAACACATTATTGTATAGAATAGCTAGAAACATCTCAAAACTCGTAGAGTCAACCGGATCGGGAATATTGCTAAGTACACCTTCAAAACTCTGTGGTGAGACATCTGGTGCTATGCTGTAGCCTATGAATATACTGTATATGAATATGAGAGAGGTTAACGCAAATATTGGTCCAAGCTTCGCGATGTAATCCCAGTTATCCTTAAAGAACAAATACAATAATCCCTTGTTTTCTCTACTCAGCGTCTTTACTCTCCGGCATCCATACCTCTTCGACCGCCTTCCAAATATCCCTTTCTAAAACAGTCTTTCTGCCATCCTCTTGAGCATACTTAACTGCATATTCAGCGATCTTAGAGCCATACTCACCAACACATTCGCGTAGAGCATTAGCAGCATCCTCGTTTATTCTCAGGTCTCCTGCTTTTTTTAGTAGTCTGCGTATTGGGGCTATAGTGAATTCTTCAGCCATCAAGGATAACCATGGGTTTTCTGTTATATGGATTTATTCTCATTAGATACGAATATAGATGAAGAGCCATCATCATATCTACTATGAAGAAACTCATACCACTCGCAACATTAATTTTTATAATATTCGTAATACCTTCAGTATACGCAGAGCCATCACTGGATGTAAAAATAACACCAGAACCAGAATTTAATCAATTATGGGCATATGAAACATATAACATCAACATCACAATAAACGAGTTTAACATATCAGAGACAGATTACTCCGAGCTATCAGAAAATGAATACTCATTTGGATATGATACAGAGATCGACGTAAACAGATATGGTAAATATAAATATGGAGGACGTAGTGCAGGGTACACAATCATCATACCACAGATTGATCCCAAAGTTGTACATATTGATTCTAAAAATAATTCAATAACTTTCAACTTCACGATAGATAGAGATTCCTATGAATATGGACTTTTACCATTTGAGTATCTAGAAATAATAATTTCAATAAAGGTTGATCTTAATATTAATGAAAATAATTCAGATATAATCAGCACCAAGAGTCTTAAATTTACATTGATCGATGAAACGAAAGTAGAATACTTTGAGGGAAAATATAGGGATATTAGGGATGAGATAGATACCGTCCTTCAGGCGTCTGGTCTTGAATCATTCAACCGAGAAAAATACGAGAATATACTAAACGAAATGAATACCACACTTGCTTCTGGTAACTATGTAGAAGCGATTGAAATATGGGAACACTATAACGAGAAAGATAGAAGCGATATGATTAACGGAATGGTAACAGCCTCAAACACGGAGTTTGTTGAGCTAGAGGCCCTCAGAGATGTTGAATCACAGTATAACTCACTGGAGGAAGACTTTGAGCGTCTTCAATCTGAGTATGATCAACTTGAGAACACATATGTGGCACTCGCTAACACCTATAACAAAGTGAATCAGGAACTAGAGACTGTTAAGGGAAACCTGTCAACTGCTATTACAGCGGTTTTCTTGACAGCAATAGTGTTTTATTTCCTTGGTAGAAGAGGCGCACGGAGAGAGGTTGAAGTAGAAAATGCTTAATCTGGTTTTCACTGAGGCAGCGCTTGAACTTGTACCACGCGAGATACTGCTTCACCCAGCTGTGAAAAGAAACGCTAAACGACGTAAGAAGCCAGCGGAGGAAACTCTTCTTGATAGGAGTCTTCATCATTATGCCATGGATAGGTTGCCTAATGCTGAGAAACGTGGGCGTCCGGACATTTTGCATTTTTGTCTTTTATTGGCAATGGGTTCTCCTTTGAATAGGCTCGGTGAGTTGAGGGTATCAGCGAATACGGTTACTGGGTTTACTGTTGATGTTGATCCTGAGACTCGTCCTCCTCGTGACTGTATCAGGTTCAATAGTTTGATGGAGCAGCTTCTTATCAATGGAGCTGTACCTCCTAAAGGAAAACCATTGATGAAACTCAAGAGAAAGAAGCTAGATGAACATATTCGGGAGATGGGTTCTTCAAGGGTAATCGCATTATCTAGTCACGGTGAACCTAGCAGTTTTGAAAAAGTAGCTGAAGTTTTGTCGAAGGAAGAAGCTCCAGCTGTGTTTATAGGGGCTTATCCGAGTGGTGCGATGAGTTCGGATGTCATTGATTTAGCGGATGATGTTTTCTCTGTCTATCCTGAGATGCTTGAGGCGTGGACAGTGACTTCTAGGATTATTTACGAGTACGAGAAGCGCGTTATTGGAAAAGATTGATTACCAGTATTATGGCTGGTGTTTTTCCTTTATTCATGAATCTATGGGGAACACCGGAATCTATCTTCACCAAGGTTAAGCGATCAAGCAATATATTCTCTGTATCCGTTTCCAGCATAGGATCTCCTTCCAATGCTATCACATGATGGAGCCGTTCATGAGAATGAGTCTCAGTGTGGCCCCCTGGGTTTAGCTTGATAATTCTTGTGCTTACGGCTGAAGCGCTAGTTTTTTGGATCATCATTGTGCTGTAGGCGGCTTTGTATCCTTCTCCCAGCCACGGTTCCCATTCGTCTTTAGATAGCTTTCGTGTTTTGACATCCATCGCGTATCAACAATGAACTATAGATGGATGATAGAAAAAAAAGTTGAGTATTAGTTGGTTACTTTTTTGTTTTTGGTACTGTGTGGCTTAGTTTTCCGTCCTTGTAATAGGCGCTTGAGCTCTTGCCACATGCTGGGCATTTGTAACCTTTGGCGTCGAACTGGCCGAATTTCCATTCCTTACCAGTCGGTTTCGCTTCTTTTCCGCAAACTGGACACTTCATGCTTGCTCAATGGGTAAGTATAGTATATACTCTTATAAGTCTATGGGAATTGTCAGGTAAAAAATGGACAATTTACTGTTTTTTTGATTATTTCCATAGTATTTTAGGTGGTTTCCCTAGGGTTATATTGAAGCTGATCCCAGTTATTCTTGATGAGTCTCTTAATTGGCACAAGTGGCTGGAGTTACAAGGAGTGGGTGGGTCCGTTCTACGAAAAGAAAACAGGCATGTTTTCACATTATTCTAAGTTTTTCCACACATCTGAGATCAACAGCACTTTCTATCGCTATCCTAGTGAGGGTATGATTATGGGACTCTTAAGAAACGCGCCACCTGGTTTTGTTTTTGCTACAAAGTTACCTAAGCTCATCACTCATGATAAGTGGCTGAAACTCAGTGACGGCGTAGAGGATGATACTCATAGGTTTCTTGCTTTGATGCGTCCTCTTGCTGAGCGTCTTGGACCTATCTTAATTCAGCTTCGACCTAAGTTCAATTATGACGAACATGTAGGTCATCTTGAGAATTATCTGGATATAATCCCTAAGAACTATGAGTGGGCGGTAGAGTTCAGGAATTTGTCTTGGTTAAGGGATGAGACGTACGATATTCTCAGGAAGCATAACGTGGCGTATACTGTGGTTGATGAGCCTCTTCTTCCTCCTGAAGTTCATAATACGGCGGATTTCGCTTATGTCAGGTGGCATGGGCATGGCGCTCAGCTTTGGTATGATTATGAGTACTCAATGGATCAGCTTGAAGAGTGGAAACCCAAAGTAGAGGAGATCAAAAGTAATGTCAGAAGAACCTATGGTTACTTCAATAACCACTTTAACGCGAATGCCGTGAAAAACGCCGTTGAGATGCTTGAATTATTGGACCAAGCTACACTCGAACAAAAGATAGTACACGAGAAGATAGCTACTTATCGTGAGGAGGTTGCCCGTCCCAGAGGGGTTCAGCCTTTGGAGGCTTTTAGTACATCTGATGAGGACCTGAGTGTCGCTGATCATTTGCTCCATTTCACTGATCCGGTTAGAATAGGTAGAGGAGAGAAGATTAAACGAAGCGAGGTGATGGTTTCGTTAAGCGATAAGGACCACTTGATGGGAGAAGTTAGGGACTATTATATTGACATCGATCTCCATCAGCGGGTTATCAAGCATAACTGTGATGACTGGCGGAAAGGAATGGGAACCAAACGACTCTGTAAACATCTTGTAAGGTTTTTCATGGAGCTTCCGCCGGGTCAGGCATCCCGGGTCTTATCTCGAATATGGGATGAAATTGATGGATGGAGTTTTGAAGAATAACTAGGCAAGATCTAAACCTGAGTTTTCGAGTAGAGATTCTACTTTTCGTTTCTGTTTACTTTTTAGTCCATCGATGAAAGCAGTCTCTGGTCCCTGACTCTTCTCAATCATCTGACTAACTAGATCATCGGTGAGGAGATCAATCGCGTACTTGGCAGCCATGTGACCCATTGCATATTCGTTCATCTTGGTGCTGAACTTGGGGCAATAGTGGCCTCCGCCGAATCCAATCGCAATAGGCTTGGACTCGGTTTCCCCTATTCCCTTCAAGATACAGTTTACCAAGTATTCACATACTTCTATGTCTCGCCACTGTTGCTCTCTACTACCTACTTCAACGAAGAACATGGGTACATTGAACTCTGTGGGACTGTGATGCGTGGCTTCTAAACTGATCTGGAATCCCTCTGGTGGGTCATCATAGAAGTGGTTGTAGATGTTTCTCATGGGATTAGGTGCTGTGTATTGGAGTTCTCTGTGTCTTCCCCCGTACATGGCTTTACCAAAGTTTCCTGTAGGATGTGCAGTTAAGCTGGGTTTGCCGCTTTTTGCCCAGTGACGGCTAGCTACAGCGATGTACTCCAATTCATATTGTACTGCTAATGCATTGTAGTCGAGGGGATAAGGTCTAGGCGCCTCAGGCATCTTGAAGCGTTCTTCTGGCACAATTAGGGTTTCAGCGACAATGAGAATCGTATCGTTTCGTTGATAGATGTTAGGTGTCGTTGTTTCTTTGAAGCCTTTCTCGATGAATAGGGGTAGCATTGTTTCTCCAGCTGGGTCTGATAGGCTTAGGGTTATTCCTTTCATGGCTGCACACCTTTTCGGATAGGTGTGATTTTACCGGGTATAACTGTTCTGGGTTAGAGCTGTACTGTGCCTACTACTCGTAGGTTTCCACCGTTCAGATACATCACAGTAGCTTTGTCCCCAAGTTTGTAGACTAGGGGTTTCTGGAGACCTATTTCTACTTCTCCGTTTTCTGAGTGGTCTACTGTGGCTGTTATGAACTGCATTCCGTTTCCAACGTGTACCGCCATTCCTGTATTGACAGGGTTTGCCCAGTATTTTACAAGATTTAGTTTTCCTTTGATGGATTGGGTGGTCTTGTAATCTGGTTCGTTGGTGAGTACCATTCCTCGTTCAAGCTGATCTGCCTCGATGCTCTTCAAGGCTAGTCCTACCCGGTTTCCTAGCTCTGCTGTATCAAAGTCGTCGTCGTGTTTTTGGATTGAACGTACTTGTGCTGTTTTTTCACTTGGAAGGGCCTTGAGTTTGTCGTGTTTATGGACTTGTCCGCTGCGAATGACTCCTAGTGCGACTGCGCCTATGCCTCTGACATTGAAACTATGGTCGATAACTACTGCACCATGTTCAGATGTTTCGCCATTAGGTACTTTGTCTGCGTGTTCTTGGAGTATCTGTCGTAGTTTTGGTAGGTCTTCGTCCATTATGGTGTATTTTTCAAGTACTGTGTCTTTGATGAAACGTTTGATTTGATCAGCCGAAATATAGTTACACAATACAATGATGCCTTTCTCAACCCCCAGACAATTCAACATCAGTATAGTCTCACCGAAAGCAGCGTTGATCTCATCAACAACTAGTATAGCTAGGTCCGCGAATGAGACAGCGTAGAATAGGCTTTGTAGTTTCTCGGGATATTTTGATGCCTCTATTATTGTCTGAGTTACCATGCCTCTTTTAGCGTTGTATAGGGTTATGTCTGATTCAGTTCCTTTTTTCCCTAGTTCTCTTGAGTATCCAGGTTTCCCTAGTACGGCAATATTGAGGTTAGGCATATCGCATGGAGACTACGAGCTGGTTTATACGGGTTTCGTATTATTCCATTAGTAAT
>CALGBN010000058.1 GCA_937877765.1 Candidatus Bathyarchaeota archaeon
GATCTACACCGTCTAATTCGTCGGCAGCGTCAGATGTGTATAAGAGACAGGAGACAAACGGTAGAATAAAAATGGTGATAATATTGGTTGGCTAACCTGTCCAGCTACCACAGCAACCTCTTCCATAGCCTCTTGGCGGGTATCTAGGGGTACTTGGAGGGTAGTATGGTTCTTCTGGTACAGGTGTTTCTGGTGTGGTTGTTTCAGGGATTGGTAGTTGCCCTTGTTGTGTTTGATTATAGTTCCACCAGGGAGGACAATAGTAGCTGTTTGGAGACCAGTATGGTTGGTTTGATTGGTCTTCTGGGTACCAGTATGGTCCCATCATGAATCCTCCAAAGGGTCTCATTCTGTTTCCCCAGAAGTATGTTTGTGCGTTTACTGTGTTAATTGAGATTGCGATGATTATTACTCCGAGGCAAATCAGAGTTAGAACTTCTTTCTTGTTCATGGGGTTATTTGTGAAGTTGTTTCGTATAAAATGTGCTTGAAAAGTTTGTTTCAAAAAATGAAATGACGCGTGCGTGAAAAGGAAATACTTGAAAATCGGACATTTTTATTCGTGTTCCATTAAGGCTCTGGGTTTAACTTTGGAGATTCTCATCGCGTTAAGAATAACTATAAAAGTTAACCCCAGATCCCCAAACAACACCGCCATCCATAGAGTCACCAGACCAGGGAACACAAGAACTGCAAAAGCCCCTTTTATAATAATAGACAGCAGAATGTTTTGCCTCACTACTTCGAGAGTCTTCTTACTAAGATCCATTAGATAAGGCAATTTGGATATATCATCCTGCATCAACGCTACATCAGCAGCCTCCAAAGCAACATCGCTACCGGCAGCACCCATAACGATCCCAATATCAGCTGAAACGAGAGCCGGAGCATCATTCACCCCATCTCCCACCATAGCTGTCCGGCCCTCCTCACGTAAACGCTTAACCTCCTTTACCTTGTCTTCAGGCAACAACTCTGCCATATAAGAAAAAACTTCCACCTCTTCAGCGATAGCTCTAGCAGTCCGCATATTATCCCCCGTAAGCATCACAGTCTTCAAGCCTCTCTTATTCAGCTCACGAACCGTCCTTACAGAGTCATCACGAACCTTATCCATAACCGCTATATAACCCAAAACGGATTCACCTTCCCCAACAAAAACAACAGTTTTACCCATGCTCTCAAGAGCCAAAACATCCTCATCAGATATAGAGACCATGTTCTCGTTTACGAGAGCTCGGTTCCCTACATAGACTTTGTCCCCGTCTACCTCACCGATTATGCCTTTACCGGTTACAGCCTGGAAATCTTTTACCTTTAAAAGAGAACCCTCATTTTTATTGTATCGTTCCACAATTGCTTCAGCTACTGGATGTTCAGACATAGCCTCCAAAGATGCCGCTAATCTTAGAACAGTATCCGCGTCACTATCAACTCCAACAACATCAGTCACAACAAGATTACCTTCTGTAAGAGTCCCGGTCTTGTCAAAAGCAAAGGTTTTGATCTTACTAAGAGCCTCAACATAACTACTTCCCTTAATTAAAACACCATTTCTAGCCCCACTCGTTAAACCAGACACCATTGAAACAGGCGTTGAGATAGCTAATGCACATGGACAGGAGATCACCAACAATACAAGAGATTTGTATACCCACGTATTGAATGAGTAATCAAGAACAAAAGGCGGAACCGTTGCTAATAGAATAGCTAAGAGCACGACTCCTGGCGTATAATATCTTGAGAACTTGTCGATGAATTTCTCAGTTGGTGATTTTTTCAACTGCGCCAGAGTCACAAACTCAACAATCTTTGATAACACAGATTCACTTGACAACTTTGTGACTTTAACCTCAAGATACCCCTCATTATTAATAGACCCCGCATAAACGTCATCGTTAATAATTTTAGAGACAGGCATAGACTCACCCGTAATAGACGCTTGATTAACACTGGAAACACCCTCAACAATTACACCATCTAACGGTATTTTATCTCCAGGTCTAATGGCTACAATTTCATCTACCTTTACAGCTCTTACGGGAACATTGACTACTTTCCCATCCCTCTTTACCTCAGCGAATTCCGGAGCCAGCTCCATTAATGAGTGTACTGACCTTCTTGCGTTTCTTGCTGCGTATTCCTCTAGTAGCTCTGCTATGGTAAAAAGGAAAACAACGGCTGCACCTTCTTCACCGTGTCCTATTAGAAAACTACCTACTGCTGCTATTGAAATGAGAAAATTGATGTTGAGTGTTTTCTTTGTGATCAATGTTTTGATGCCCTTGTAGGCTAATTTATATCCCGAGATAATTGTGGTTAAGGCAAAGAGAATTACCGCATATGTCTGATTTTTTATTATAAACTCAGAGAAAAGACCAAACATGAATAATATTCCAGAGGTAGCCAACATGAGAACCTGACGTGGGTCTTCCCAAAACCCGCCATTATGGGAATGCCCATGGTCATGGTTATGATTAACCTCATTTTTCTTGTGACTCATAGAACAACCTAAAACACGTTAATTATTAAACAATGTCTTAAAAACAACCATTAAAATAATAAACGAGGATTCCGAATATCTTTGTTTTTTGCCCAAATATGTTCTATGAGGGACTGTACCGCATTCTCAAGCGTAGTCAGAGCCATTTACTTGGAATCTAACCGTCTCAACACCCTCAAACCTTCATACCAATAGAGACACTTAGACCCTCTGGGAGACCCTACCTCACCCTCTAACACACACAAAACTACTCTACTAACTCACCCCCAACGACCCCAGCTGCGTCAAGTATAAACAGAAACACATGAACAACATCTTCACCCTGACACGTTCAAGCGTGGTAACCAACACCCGTTCACACCCAAAGCCACGCTTCAACACAGCAAACACCCGTTCCACAGGTCGTCTCTTCACGCCAATACGGTTATTCCGCAGCTGATCCCATATACCCAACGGATGCCCACGGACCCCGCGAAGCATCGTCGCATCCCACCCCTGAGGCTCCACACCAAAATAGCCTCTAGTCACGGTACACCACCTCACCCGGCAGACTCAGGTCTACTCGGCTATCATGTACACTGGCACCCGTCACATCCAGCTCCCTCACCAACCCAAGATCCAGATCAGTCTTCACATGCAACTTGTACCCAAACACGGATCCCTGTCTCTTATACACATCTGACGCTGCCGACGAATTAGACGGTGTAGA
>CALGBN010000059.1 GCA_937877765.1 Candidatus Bathyarchaeota archaeon
TAATGAATTCACAGCAATGTCTCATTATCATCATGATTACACATGGGGATCCTGAACCAATCCACATAGTAATACCTCCAGACAACATATTTCCTGTATAAGTGATCGATCGGTAAAGGGGTCGTCCTAAACCTCCACATAAAGGGGAAACAAGTACGCCAATACAGCAAACCTGTTTTATATATAAACCCCAACTAAATGTAGATTTAGTTGGGTACCTACCTAAGATTCACACAACACCAGAAAAACCCAAAAATCAAGCCTTTTCATAAAATAGGCATTAATAACGAATATTCCCGCCGATCACTCAAACAAATGAAAAAACAGAAAAAGAATATAATTCCTAAGGGGGTACTAGTCAAAAACAGGTACCAAAAACCCGCATTTTAGGTGGTTACCGATCACATATCGATCAATAGCAGCCTCCAGAAAGTCTCATAAAGGCATGGATTTTCCAGTTAAAAGTAACATCATTTAGTCTAGGGTATACAAGCCACGTTTTTATCAGGGGTATACACAGTGAATCAACAGAAAAAAATGAAAGAAAAGTGTAAAAACAAAAGTGCATCGTAGAAAGGATAATAATATGAGACGTGATTAAATTGCGTATGATTATTACACTTCTTGGTACGGGTACTCCGAATCTGGACCTTGATCGATGGAGTCCAAGCACACTGATACAAGCAGGAGAACACGTGTTATTATTTGACTGTGGAAGAGGTACATTACTACACATCAAACAAGCAAAAATCAATCCATAAACAAAATATAGCCCAACTAAAAACCAGTAACCAATACACAGTTACCTAACCTAGGGTAAACACACCACAAAAAACACGAGGTGATTCAACTTGAATCAATCAAGCTCGCCAAACTCAATGGGTCCTCATCGCTATCAATTATCATATCATACAACCGCTTCTCCTCAACAAACCGCCTAACATCAAGACTCAACACAGACTCCCTAAAGACCCTGAAATACTCCTCCACCGAGTCACTCTCAGCCCATATAATAGCATCATCACGAAGCCGCTGTAAAACACCGCTAAAGGCAAGCACCTCATCACGATAAACATCCTCCACACCCAAACCTGCAACTATCTTGTCCGCAAGCACAGAACCTTTCCCAGAAATAACGTAACCACTACGACCTTTTTTCCTCCATAGCATCTTTCTCTCTACTAACCGCTTCAACGACCGTGATAACACAACATCAAATCCTGAGCCACTATACTGTTTCTTGAATCTATCATCCACGTCTGACTTGATATCGGTCCACCTCGCGATGACACGATTTGACATGATACGTATGATCTCTTGCTCCAAGTCGTTAAGCCTACCACTCATGGTTTACTAACATTCCTACTAACATAAAACCATGGCTATGCAAGATTATCACATGAAAATTGAGCTAGCTCCCTTACTGGCGTCCTAGTGGTGGTTTAAGGTTGAGGAAAATAGATATCACGCAGCTGAAGAACTGGGCAGTTAAGCATCTTAAACACGGCTCACAGCTACGAGACGTAATACTACTAGAAGATGACATCATGCTCCCAGAAGAATATCTAGCCAAAATGAAGACTTGGCTCAACCTCTACAACATAGAAAACAACAACTAGAGACAAGTCATTTACTGATAGTACAAGAGATGAGAAATGGGTTCTAGTTGTCTAATGGGTAGACGTATGCTTTTGTGTTAGTAAAGCTGCTTGGTATTTCTCCGATCTCGTATCCTTCGCCAGTCGTCTCCACGTAATAGTATCTGATATCATTCTTAGTATAATACGAGCCGCTGGCTCCTGAGATGGAGACGCCTACGGCTGCGTGTTGCTCATAATGAAGCAACAACAAACAAGTATCATAACCCAGCCTATTGAGTAATGCTGCTACGAGTATCGATGTATCCTCACAGTCACCTCCTCGATCAAACAATGTCTCAATAGGATACCTGGGATACTCGTTCCAAGGAGTGGTCACGCTATCAACAGAATAAGGAAGACTCTGAACAAATCCTATAACAAACTCGACTTTTTCGGTTTCCGTGAAATCTTCTTCCTGCGCCACTTTGTTAATCTCCTTAACAATTGTATCTATGTAGCTGTTATCTCCAGGATCCTTAGCCATGTCTATCCATTGGCTGTATGATTCTGGTCTGGGCTGGTCTCTGTATCTCCAGTAGAGGCTTAGGGGTATTGATAGGTCCCATTGGTATCGGTCCTGCCACAGCCAGCCTCCATAAACCCATTCATAGTGTTGTGTTATCTTGAGGCCAAGTATTCTGTTGATCGTGTCTTCTAGGCCTGCG